>NZ_BBWM01000066.1:0-77877 GCF_001463805.1 Aureimonas sp. D3
GCACAGCCCCGCGCGGCCGCGCCTGCTCGCCCGCAAGCGCCGGCTCCCGCTCCTGCTGCCCGCGCTCCGGCCCCGAGCGTCGCCGCGCCCGAGATGCCGGCGCGCCGCACGGTGGACACGAGCAAGGCCACGGTGCGCCACGGCCGCTCCGACTGGAACGGCTCCTACAAGATGGCCCAGCGCGAAGCGGCGCTGCTGGCGGCGGCGGAGGCGGCCCGCGCGGCCGAACTCGGCCTGCCGGCCCCGGACACGGAGGGCGACTACGACCCCGCGCAGGACTATCACGAGAGCGCCCATGACGAGGCGCATCACGAGCCGCGCTTCGAGACGGAGCGCTACGAAGAGGACGAATTCGAGGACGCGCCGTTCGAGCTGGAAACCCATGCTCATCTCGGTGACGAATCGCGCCCGACCCTGGAAGAGCGCATCGCCGCCGAAGAAGAGGACGAGGACCGCTTCCACGACGAGCCCTATGGCGTCGAGGCCGAGATGCGCCGCGAGCCCGAGCCCGAGGAGCAGGGCGGCTGGCGCGGTTTCATCGCCAACAATATCGTGGCCTTTCCCGGCCTGAAGCGCGCACAGCGCCCCGAGCCGGAGCCCGCGCGCCCCGCGCCCGTCGCCCCGCGTCCCGCCCCGCAGGCCGGTGTCGCCGCGCGCGGCGCCATGGCCGCCGACCCGCGACCGGTTCGCGTCCAGATGCAGCCTTCCATGGACATGCACGCGCACCAGTCCTCTCGCGCGCGCCTTGCCGAGTTCGGCCATCCCGATCTCAACGAGGAGTTCATCCTGCCGCCGATCGAGCTTCTGGCTCCGCCCAAGCCGCGCAACCGCGACAATTCGCTGACGCCCGAAATCCTGCAGGAGAACGCGCGGCTGCTCGAAGGCGTGCTCGATGATTTCGGCGTGAAGGGCGAGATCATCGAAGTGCGCCCCGGCCCGGTCGTGACGCTCTATGAGCTGGAGCCCGCGCCCGGCATCAAGTCGAGCCGCGTCATCGGCCTCGCCGACGACATCGCCCGCTCCATGTCGGCCATCGCCGCGCGCGTCGCCGTCATCCCCGGCAAGAACGCCATCGGCATCGAGCTGCCGAACCAGCGCCGCGAGACCGTCTATTTCCGCGAAATGATCGGCTCGGACACGTTCGCCGGCTCCAAGGCCAAGCTGCCGCTGGCGCTCGGCAAGACGATCGGCGGCGAGGCCGTCATCGCCGATCTCGCCAAGATGCCGCATCTGCTGGTCGCCGGCACCACCGGCTCGGGCAAGTCGGTGTCGATCAACACGATGATCCTGTCGCTGCTCTACCGGATGAGCCCGGCCGAATGCCGCATGATCATGATCGACCCGAAGATGCTCGAACTCTCGATCTATGACGGCATCCCGCATCTTCTCGCCCCCGTCGTCACCGATCCGAAGAAGGCCGTGGTGGCGCTGAAATGGACGGTCCGCGAGATGGAGGACCGCTACCGCAAGATGTCCAAGGTGGGCGTTCGCAATATCGACGGCTTCAACGCCCGCGTCGCCTCCGCGATCGAGCGCGGCGAGTCGATCTCGCGCACGGTGCAGACCGGCTTCGACCGCGAGACCGGCGAGCCGATCTTCGAGTCGGAGGAGTTCGACCTCCAGCCGCTGCCCTATATCGTCGTGATCATCGACGAGATGGCCGACCTGATGATGGTGGCCGGCAAGGACATCGAAGGCACGGTCCAGCGCCTCGCGCAGATGGCCCGCGCCGCCGGCATCCACGTCATCATGGCGACGCAGCGTCCTTCGGTCGACGTCATCACCGGCACGATCAAGGCCAACTTCCCGACCCGCATCTCCTTCCAGGTGACGTCCAAGATCGACTCGCGCACCATCCTGCAGGAGCAGGGCGCCGAGCAGCTGCTCGGCATGGGCGACATGCTCTTCATGGCCGGCGGCGGTCGCATCCAGCGCGTCCACGGCCCCTTTGTCGGCGACGACGAGGTGGAGGAGATCGTGAAACACCTGAAGACGCAAGGCGTGCCGGAATATCTCGACGCCATTCTGGAGGACGAGGACGAGGAGGCCCCGGCGGCCGCCGCCGGCGGTTCCACGGCCGGCATGGAAGAAAGCGCCGATCTCTACGATCAGGCGGTGGCGATCGTGCTGCGCGACGGCAAGGCCTCCACCTCCTACGTCCAGCGCCGCCTCCAGATCGGCTACAACCGCGCCGCCTCGATCATCGAGCGCATGGAACGCGAAGGCATCGTCGGCCCCGCCAACCATGCCGGCAAGCGCGAGATTCTGGTGCCGACGGACAACGCCTGAGGGCAGGCGAGGCGCGCGCCGGCTAAAGGCACGTGCTTCGATGGGAGATGATCAGGCGGGCGCGAGCGATCGCGCCCGTCGTCGTATTTAGAGCCAAAGGAGACCTTGAAGCGCTGAAATATGTAGTTCAGGAATCGAGCTGTGATATGGCCCAATTCAAGACATACAGAAACGCTCTGCCTATGGCTGGTGTGCTCTTCTGCAGGACATGAATGACCACGAACCTCCTTATCCGCCCCTTGCTGGACACGGACACGGACGGCGTCGTCCGTCTCTACGACATGGCTTCGAGGGTGGAGAACGGCATTGGTCCTATCACCCCAGCCCAGTGGCAAGGGTTTGTCGGCCGCTCCCGCTCCGTGAATGGACGTGATTTCCGGGTAGCACTGGTTGGAACTGATCTCATCGGCTTGGCGGAATCGGCCCTTCGCGATCAGGGCAGTCGCTTGGTCCGATATATCAAGCTGATCGTCGATCCTGCCTTCCGCCGTCGTGGTGTCGGCACCCAATTGCTGGGTTCGGTTTTGGAGCAGGATAGCGATGAGACGGTATCGCTCCACGGCCATACCCAAACGAGTTGGTCTGCTGGCCGTGCCTTCGCGGAAACCAAGGGCTTCTCGATCATCGAGTCAGAGTATCGGATGCATTGCCCATCGTTCGATCCGAGTTCGGATCCGGTCGGCGAAACCCTGGTCGCACGAGTGGAGGAGCCGTCAATACTGGCATGGCGCTTGGCAGAGATCCATAACGCCGCGTTCCGTGAGGATGTCAGCTTCACGCGGCACACTGCGGATGACATGCTGGCTAAGCTCGAAGGCATGCAGCTCTGGAGTGCGTTGCTGTTCGGTCGGACCGTCGGCCACGCAATCGTCGATCCTGACCCTCACTCGGTATGGTTGGAGTCTCTTGCCGTCGATCCCAAGTTCCAAGGCCGCGGTATCGGTAGAGCGTTGGTCGTTTGCAGCTTGCGTGGCTCAATGGGTCGAGCAGCCAGTTCGGCGGGCCTGAGCGTGTCATCGCAAAACCAAATCGCCCTCCGACTCTACAAGCGGCTGGGCTTTGAGCCAGTATCGGAAAAGTTGCGGTATGCAGCTTCCCGAAGGGTACTTCTAACCCGATCAGGCCACCATTCCACCCAATCCCGTCTCCGCATGACGCATTGAGCGGCCTATTCAACATCCCTAACCCCTCTCGGCCTTATCCAGGCTTGGCATCCGTGCCGCGACGCGCCATCTCGCATATCAGGCGCAGGAAAGGCCGATGCCGCATTGCCGCCAGAGCGATGCGCTAGACCGGGCGCGAAGGAACACGAGACGCGAAGCGCGCGGGAGCCGGGCGGCCCCGGCGCGCTGCCAAGGGAAAGAAACGGACATGACGACCAACTTCACCCGGATCGCCAAGGCCGGACTCACCGTCACGCTGCTGATGGGCGCGGGTCTCGCGCCCGCCTTGACCGCCGGGCCGGCCATGGCGCAGGCGGCGGGGGCGGCCGCGACGGCGCAGCGCGTGGCCGATCATTTCTCGGGCGTGCGCTCTATGAAGGGGCAGTTCGTCCAGTTCGACGCGGCCGGCAACCAGACCGAGGGCACGTTCTACATGGAGCGGCCCGGCAAGATCCGCTTCGACTATTCCGGCTCGCCCGTGCGCGTGATCTCTGACGGCTCCCAGGTCGCGGTCAACAATCGCAAGCTCAACACCTGGGACCTCTATCCCTTGTCCAAGACGCCGCTGAAGCTCCTGCTCGACCAGCGCATCGACCTCTCCTCGGCCAATATCCAGAGCGTGAAGGAAGGGCCGGACCTCACCACGATCGTGATGGGCGACAAGTCGATCTTCGGCAATTCGCGCATCACCATGATGTTCGACCCCAACACCTACGACCTGCGCCAATGGACGATCCGCGACGCGCAGGGCAAGGACACGACCGTCATGGTCTACAATGTCGAGGACGGCATATCGGTGAACAACGACCTGTTCGCGATTCCCTATTCTCAGATCGCGACGGGCCAGACCGGCGGCAAGCGCTAAGCGGAGAGGGGGCCGAGGGCGGCGGCGAGCCGCCTCGGGACAAATCGCGTCTAGGAGGAATCATGGCCCTGCGTCCGGTCTGGTTTCTTCTGCCCATCCTGGCTCTGACGAGTTGCACCAGCGTCTCGCCCGAAGCGCTGCGGGGGCGCGACGAGGCGCGCTGCGCCGATTATGGCTTTCGGCGCGGCACGGACGCGTTTGCCGCCTGCCTCCAGCGCATCGACCTGTCGCGCGAGGCCGACCGGCGCGCCCGGCTGCGGGACGATCCGTTCTATGTCGGCGGCGTCGTGCCTGGCGCAGGCTATGGGCGCATCTGGTAGGGAAGCGTCAGAGCGCCCCGGCCGCCAGCGCCAGCGGGCGGCGGTGCAGGATGCGGTCGATCAGGCCCCATTCCAGCGCTTCTTCGGCCGACATGAAACAGTCCCGGTCCAGCTTGCGCTCCACCTCCTCATAGGTCCGCCCGCAATGCTCGGCGTAGAGCCGGGTCATGCGGTGCTTCACCTTCCGCGTTTCCTCGGCATGGATCAATATGTCGGACGCCTGCCCCTGAAAGCCGCCGAGCGGCTGGTGGACGTGGATGCTGGCATTGGGCAGAGCGCAGCGCTCCCCCGCTTCGCCCGCCATCAGCAGGAACGAGCCCATGGAGCGCGCCGTGCCCATGCAGAGCGTATGAACCGGCGCCTGGATGAACTGCATCGTGTCGTACATGGCCAGACCGCTCGTCACCACGCCGCCGGGTGAGTTGATGTAGAGGTGAATGGGCTTCTTGGGGTTCTCCGCCTCCAGCAGCAGAAGCTGCGCGCAGACGAGGGCCGAGACCTGATCGTTCACCTCGCCATTGATAAAGATCACGCGCTCGCGCAGAAGCCGCGAGAAAATATCGAAGGCGCGCTCGCCCCGGTTGGATTGCTCGACCACCATAGGGACGAGTTGCATCGCTTCGCGCATGGCGAATTCCTTGGGTTCGGATTGTGGGGACGGTTTTCGGATGGCATCGCAACGGAACGAAACCCTCGCGGACGCGGAGGAGATCATCCTCTCGCCGATCGAAGAGGGGGCATTTCGAACAATTGCGCGAACTCTATGCGGTCACATGGCGAGCCACCTATGAGGATCGTCTGGGGTCATCGGTCGTATCGGACATGGTGGCGCAACTCTCCGGCCCATCCGTCGGCGGAATGGTGCCGGCGGATGGCCAAGCGTTCGGCGCGTTCTCGCGAAGTGGCCAGTTGATCGGCGCGGTGATCGGGCGGGAGGTGCGAGGCGTCGCCTACCTCTGGGGCATGTATGTTCTACCGGCCTATCAACGGTCCGGTGTCGGACGGCGTTTGCCGGCGCGCGCCATCGCCGAACGGAACAGCGCGCGGGTGATCGAGGTCAGGGTTCTGAAGACGAGTCTCAGCGCACAGGCTTTCTATGAGGCTTTGGGCTTCACCGTCCTTCGCGAGGAGAATGAGGAGATGTTTTCAGGCGTGATCCAGACGCTCCTCGTGATGAGACTCGTTCGGTCCTGAGACGCCGAAGCGGTGTGGTCTGGCGGTCGCATGGGCGAACCGGCCGCGTTTCCAAACAAACACTAAGCCGCGCGGGCGCGCACTGCCCGGTTGGCGTTGGCGGCCATCATGCGAGAGCCCGCGCCGAGGCGTTCGTGGATGATGCGAAGGCGGGTGCCGCCAGCCTCGTTCAAGCTGATGCGGAAGGTGACGGCGCTGGTCTCGCAAGGCGATCCGTCCTCGCGAAGGCAATAGCGCAGTTCCTGACCGGGGATGACGGAGCCGGCGTCCGGCTCGGGCTGCGTGACGTCAGGCAGCCAGCGCTCGCGAAAGGCAGGAATGCTGAGCGCCCGCCAGACCTTCTGCGGCGGCGCGTCCAGATCGTAGACGAGATCCAGATCATCGACGAGATCCAGCGTCACATCGTCCGGCCTGTCGCTCATTGATCCATCTCCTTCAGAAGCGCTTTCAGATCATCGACGCGCGCCGGCCAGAAGGCGCGGTATTTCGCGAGCCAGGACGCCACGCATTGCAGCCCCGCCGGGTCCACCTCGTACTGCACGAAACGGCCCTCCCGCTCCTCGCGCACCAGACCCGCCCCGCGCAGCACCGAGAGATGCTGCGACATGGCGGGCTGGCTGATCCCCATGCCCTCGCGCAGGGCGCTGGCATTCCTGCGCCCCTCCGCCAGCTTCTCGAAGATCGCGCGGCGGGTCGGGTCGGCGAGGGCTTTGAAGATGTCGTCTTCGATCATGGCGATACATAAGCATCGACTTATGAGATTCGCAAGCGATTTCGCTTCGAACGGGCGGGAAGGGGATCAGGCGCCGAAGAACCGGATCAGCGCCGCCAGCGTCTCCTCGGGCGCTTCCTCCACGAGGAAATGGCCGGCGTCGATCGCCTGGCCCTCCACATCGTCGGCCCAATCCCGCCAGATAGTCAGCGGATCGCCCTTCTTGGCCGGCGTGCCATCCGTACCCCAGAGGATGAGGGTCTGGCAGGCAAGACGACGGCCGGCCTTGCGGTCCTCCTCGTCGGCGGCGGGGTCGATCGTCGCCCCGGCGCGGTAGTCCTCGCAGGCGCCATGGATGGCGGTCGGGCGCGAGAAGCTCTTGCGATATTCCGCCAGCGCCTCGGAGGCGAAGGGGGCGGTGGATTTCGCCTTGGTCCAGCTCGCCAGCGTGTGGTCGAGATAGAAGACAGGGTCGCTCGCGATGAGTCGTTCGGGCAAGGGATTGGGCTGGGCGAGAAAGGCCCAGTGATAGGCCGAGATCATGCCCGCGGCATCGACGCGCTCCCACATCTCGAGCGTTGGAATGATGTCGAGAAGCGCCAGACGCATGACCTTCTCCGGATGGTCGAAGGCGAGGCGATAGGCGACGCGCGCGCCCCGGTCATGGCCGGCCAAATGAAAGCGCTCGTGCCCGAGGGCCGCCATCAGCGCCACCATGTCATCAGCCATCCGGCGCTTGGAATAGGCCTCGCCGCCGGTGGATTCGGGCGCGCTGGAGCGGCCATAGCCGCGCAGATCCGCCACCACGACGAGGAAGCGCTCGGCCAGTTGTTCGGCGATCGGGGCCCACATCGCGCCCGTCTGCGGATAGCCGTGGAGCAGGAGCAGCGGTTCGCCCGAGCCCTTGATGCGGCAGAAGAGCGTGGCGTCGCCGCAGTCAATCTCGCGCGTCTCGAACCCTTCGAACATCAATGCCGCTCCCCCCGGAATTCGACCGGCGACACGCCGGCCTGTCCAGCCGCGTCAACGCGTGGGAGCGCCGTTCCGTTGCCTTGCGGGCCGCGGTCTCTTCGCTTACGCAACAGCCGACCCTGCCGAACGCGAAAGCCTGCCATGTCCTTCACCGTCGCCACATGGAACATCAATTCGGTGCGCCTGCGCCTGCCGATCGTGGAGGAGTTCCTGCGCCAGCAAGGGCCGGATGTCCTGTGCCTGCAGGAAACCAAGTGCCCGAACGAGCTTTTCCCCGAAGAGGCGTTCCGCGCGCTGGGCTACGAGCATATCGCGCTGCACGGGCAGAAGGGCTATCACGGCGTCGCGACGATCTCGCGCCTGCCCTTCCACGATATCCTGCGGCAGGATTTCTGCGCGATCGGCGACGCGCGTCATCTCTCGGTGCGCATCGAGGCGCTGGGCGGACCCTTGCGCATCCACAATCTCTACGTTCCGGCCGGCGGCGACGAGCCGGACCCGGAGATCAATCCGAAGTTCCGCCACAAGCTCGACTTCCTGGAAGAGATGCGCCTGATGCGCGCCGACGCCGAGCCGGGCGTTGCCTCCATTCTCGTCGGCGACCTCAACATTGCGCCCTATGAGGAAGACGTCTGGAGCCACAAGCAGCTTCTCAAGGTCGTCTCGCACACGCCGATCGAGACGGAAGGGCTGATCCGTATCCTGAACGAGGGCAATTGGCGCGATCTCGTGCGCCATCACATCCCCCTGCCGCAGAAGCTCTACACATGGTGGAGCTACCGCGCCAAGGATTGGGACGGGGCCGACAAGGGCCGCCGCCTCGACCATGTCTGGGGCTCGGATGGATTGCCGGCGATGGTGCGGGACGTGCGCGTGTTGCGCGAGGCGCGGGGCTGGGACCGGCCGTCCGACCACGTGCCCATTCTCGTGACGCTGGACGGCTGAGGGAGAGGGAGCCATGGGACGCCGGGTGCGCCCCATGGCTTCGATCGTTTAAGCCGCAGCCGCCGAGGCTGCGCTACGCTGGATGCGGATCGGCACGGATTTCGCCGCCGGCACATGCGCCGTCTTCTCGTGGTGCCAGAGCGGGATGAGCTTGTTCAGCTCTGGATAATAGCCGCCGACATCGCCCTTCGGCAGCTTGAAGGAATGGACGCGCAGGCCCTGCACGCGGCGCTCCACGCCATCATCGGCATGGGTCTCGACATCGACGAGGTCCTGATCGCGCAGGCCGAGACGCGCCATGTCGTCCTTGTTCATCAGGAGCACCATGCGCGAGCCCGAAATGCCACGCAGGCGATCATCATAGCCGTAGACAGTGGTGTTGAACTGGTCGTTGGAGCGCAGCGTCATCAGCTTGAACACGTCGGGGCCGTTGACATCGATATCGGGGTCCGTGTCGAAGCCCTCCGGCACGAGGAAATTCGCCTTGCCCGTCTTGGTCTTCCAGATGCGCTTGCAGGCCGGCAGGTCGCGGTGGAAGCCGCCCGGCTGGAGGAAGCGCTGGTTGAAGTCCTTGAAGTCGTCGGGATAGGCGCGCTCGATCTCGTCGCGGATGCGAGAATAGTCCGCAACCCACTCGTCCCATGGAATGGTGGAGCGGCCCGGCACCGTCGCCTTGGCGAGTTCCGCCACGATCTTGGGCTCCGACAGAAGCTCCGGCGAGGCCGGCGGGCGCCAGCCCTTGGAGCCGTGGATGCAGGCGGTGGAATCCTCCACTGAGACCGTCTGGTCGCCGGTCTCCTGACGGTCGCGCTCGATGCGGCCGAGGCAGGGCAGAATATAGGTGACCTCGCCCGGCAGAAGATGGTTGCGGTTCAGCTTGGTCGAAATCTGAACGTGCAGGCGCATCTTGCGCCACGCCTTTTCGATCAGTTCGGTTTCCGGCACGGCGCGCGAGAAATTGCCGCCGAGGCCGATAAAGGCTTTTACCGAGCCGTCGATGATCCCCTCGCAGGCTTCCACCGTCGCCTTGCCCTTTTCGCGCGGCGGCTCGAAACCGTAGAACGCCGCGAACTTGTCGAGCGGGGCGAGTTCGGGCTTTTCGGTGATGCCGACCGTGCGCTGGCCCTGCACGTTGGAATGGCCGCGAATGGGCGAGATGCCAGCACCGGGCTTGCCGATATTGCCGCGCATCAGGAGGAGGTTCACCAGCATCTGCACGTTCTGCACGCCGTGCCGGTGCTGCGTCAGGCCCATGCCGTAATGGGCGATCACGGCGTTGGAGCGGGCATAGACGCGGCCGACCTCTTCCAGGTCCTCGCGCTTCAGGCCCGAGCAGCGCTCGATCTCGGCCCAGTCGGCGGCGCGCAGATAGGCTTCGAACTCCTCGAACCCATGGCCGTGCTCGGCGATGAACGCGACGTCGAGAACGCGGGGGGCTCCCGCTTCCTTGGCCGCATCGTCCAGCGCCAGAACGGCCTTGGCGATGCCGGTCATCGCCGCGATGTCGCCGCCGCAGCGCAGCTGGAAATATTCGGTCGACATCTTGGTGCCCTCGTCGGGAGAGAGCATCTCCTCGGGGGCCTGAGGGTTCTTGAAGCGCATGAGACCGCGCTCCTCGACCGGATTGAACGTATAGACCGGCACGCCGCGCTTGCGCGCTTCCTGAAGCGGATGGAGAAGGCGCGGGGCGTTGGTGCCGGTGTTGTGGCCGAAGAAGAACATCATGTCCGTCTTGGCGAAATCCTCGTGCTGGATCGTGCCGACCGGCGAGCCGATCGATAGCGGCAGGCCGACCGAGGTCGATTCATGGCACATGTTGGAGGAGTCGGGCAGGTTGGCCGAGCCGTAGATGCGCGCGAAGAGCTGGTACATGTAGCTCGTTTCGAGCGAGGCGCGGCCCGAGGCGTAGAAGATCACCGATTTGGGGTCGAGCCTGTTCAGCTCCGCCCCGATCTCACGAAAGGCGCTGTCCCAAGTGACGGGCACATATTGGTCGAGCGAGGCGTCGTAGCGCATCGGCGTCGTCAGGCGGCCGTGCTTTTCGAGATCGTGGTCGGTCCAGTCCAGAAGCTCGGTGACGCGGTGGCGCGAGAAGAAGTCGCGGTCGGTGCGTTTCTTGGTCTGCTCCCAGATCGTCGCCTTGGCGCCGTTCTCGCAGAATTCGAAGGCGTGGCTGTCGGCCGGCTTGGCCCAGGAGCAGGACACGCAGGCAAAGCCGTCGGGCTTGTTCTGCTTGAACAGCGTGTTCCAGATCGTGGAAACGGCGAGCCCTTCCGCGATGCTCTTTTCGGCCAACGATTTGACCGAGCCCCAGCCGCCGGTCGGCGAATCATAGGGCTCGACCACCGGCAAGCTTTGCTGTTCGCTGCGTTCCATGACCTGACCTCTGCGGAATGCGTCCAAGAGGAAAGAAATCGTGAGCCGAGCGAAGGGTTCCGATCGTCAGCGTCGAACGACGAGGCGCATCCCGCGATGGAGATGGGGAGCCAAGCGGTCGAGATCCCCGCGCGAAAGGGCGACGCAGCCTTCCGTCGGCGCGTAGCCGGGCCGGGCGACATGCAGAAAGATCGCGCTGCCGAGGCCCCTCGCGCGGCGCGTCACGTTCCAGTCGAGCACCACCACGCCGTCATAGAGTCGGTCGCCCCGCATCATGCGCTCGGCGCTTTTCGGAAAGGGCAGGCGGACCGGGCAATTATAGCGCCCGTGGCGTGCCTCGTCGCACCAGCCGTCGCTCGCCCGCGTCAGGCGCGTCGGCAGGGCGAAGCGCGGGCCGCCGCGCCCGCCGGGCCGGCAGTAGGCAGAGAGAAGCCGCATGGAGGCGAGCGGCGTCGCGCCGTCGCCCTCCCGCTTGCGCGTGGAAATGCGGCCCTTGCCGAGCGCGCAGCGCAGCCGCAGCGGCCCCATCTGCAAAAGCCCCTGGCGCGGGTCGAGCGGGGAGGGGCGAACCAGAAGGATCGACGTTTTTCCGGCCTTTTCGACTCTCTGGTCTGGAAATCGTCGCATCGTGCTCACAAATTGTTTCAAACGGAACCTCGTAAAATATGCCAATCCCACTCTATCGTCATCTGCACAGGACCCCTTCATGAGCGCACGCAGCATTCTGATCGTGGACGATGACGACGATCTGCGCACGACCTTGGTCGATCAGCTCTCCCTGCATGAGGAATTCCTCGTCTCGCAGGAGAACAACGCCACGAAGGGCATCAATGCCGCGCGCGGCGGTTTGACCGATCTTGTCATCATGGACGTGGGCCTGCCCGACATGGACGGGCGCGAGGCCGTGCGTGTTCTCAGAAAGTCCGGCTTCAAGGCGCCCATCATCATCCTGACGGGTCAGGACGCCGATGCCGACACGATCCTGGGCCTTGAGGCGGGCGCCAACGACTATGTGACCAAGCCCTTCCGCTTCGCCGTGCTTCTGGCGCGCATCCGCGCCCAGCTTCGTCAGCACGAGCAGTCCGAGGACGCGACCTTCCAGGTCGGCCCCTATGTGTTCAAGCCGAGCCAGAAGGTTCTGGTGGACGACAAGGGCGGCAAGATCCGGCTGACCGAAAAGGAAACCGCGATCATCCGCTATCTCTACCGGGCCGATCGCCGCGTCGTGACGCGCGACGTGCTGCTGGAAGAGGTCTGGGGCTACAATTCGGGCGTCACCACCCACACGCTCGAAACCCATGTCTATCGCCTGCGCCAGAAGATCGAGCCCGAGCCATCCAATGCCCGGCTGATCGTCACGGAGTCCGGCGGATACAAGCTGATGCCCTGACGAAAAGCCTCGGTTCGCCGCCCGCCGCACCCTACGAGGTGTCTGAGCGCGGGCATGCGATCTGTGGCCTTCGGGGAACGCCATGCTCCGCTTCGACGCCTGTGCGAGCGCGCCGGGGCCGCAGGGGCTTTCGCATAAGGCGAAATCTTGCGATGTCGGAGATGGCCTTGGCGGATCGTTCGATCCGCCGCTCGGGCCGCCCCATGGTCCCGCCCGCGATGCCGGGCGGCACAGGAGAAGCGAACGGCGTGGCATGAGCCTCGAAAGCGACATGGAGGTTCTGAGCGAAGTGCCCCTGTTTCAGGAGCTCTCGCGCGATCAGCTCCGTCTTCTGGCCTTCGGGGCCGAGCACCGTGTGTTGCGCGCGGGCGAAATCCTCTTCCGTGCCGAAGCGCGCGCCGATGCCGGCTTCGTGGTCGCCTCGGGCGAGGTGCATCTGGTGGAAGGCGAGGGCGAGGCCCGCCATATCGCCATGACGGTGGGCCGTGGCACCTTGCTTGGCGAAATGGCCCTCATGGCCGACACGCGCCGCCCGTCCTCTGCCGTGACGGCGACCGATTGCGACTTCATCCGCATTTCGCGCCCGCTCTTTCGGCGCATGTTGCAGGAATATCCCGAGATCGCCGCCCTGCTGCACCAGCGCATCCGCGACGATTTTCTCTCCATGGCGAACCGGATTCTGGCGCTCAGCGAGACCCTGGAGTTCGACCTCGGCGACGATGACGACGCGCCGGGCGAGCGGCGGGATTAGCGCACGCCTTTAGCCCCGCTTGGCCTCCGCCAGCGCGCGGCCGAACGCCTTGGCGAAGCTTTCGCGATCCTCCGGGTTCAGGAAACCGCCGATCTCCGTCGCCCGCCCTTCGCCATGGACGCTCATCTGCGTGACGCCGAATTCGGGATGGCGGCGCACGAGAAAACGCGTCCAGCCCGGATTGTAATGGGCCTCCCGCACCGCCCCGCGCGGTGAAATCTTGCGAATGGAGAGATCCGTGCGCGAGACCGACACTTCCTCCCGCGCTCTGGCGGAGTGGAAGGACGCGCGCAGCGCCCACCAGAGCAGCAGCACGTCGAGCCCGAAAAAGCCGACGATAGGCCAAGCGCCGTTCGCGACGAAGGCGAGGCCCGAGACGAGGCTCGCGCCCCCGAACAGCGCCATGGTGACATGGAAGCCGCGCCGCCCAAGCGAGCGATAGGGCGTCAGCAGCGCTTGGAAGAGCGGGGCGTCCGCGTCGGGCGCGGACGAGGCGTCACGAAGATCGGTCACCATGCGCGGCTCTTGCCTCCCAGCCTGGATTCGTTCCAATGACGCCCTGTTCGACGGGCCAATGCCGTGGCCCGTGGCGATCCTTGCGAAGGCCGAGCATGGCAGAAAACGACGCTCCTCCGAAAGCTCCCGCGCGCAAGCCGAGAGCGGCTGCGACAGCAGGGCGCGCCGCTGCCGAGGGACAGCCGGACGATGCCGGCGCGGCGTCCGGCCGGCCCGTGCCTCGTGCCGCCAAAGAGCGGGCCGCCAAGGCGCGAAGAGCTAAGCCCTCCACCGCCAAACCCAAGGTGACATCGACCAGGACCCCCGCGCGCGCCAAGGCGGCGTGCGAGGCGGTCGCCAAGGCCACGCGCCGGAAGACGTCGAAGAAGCAGCCGCCCATCCCCTATTCGCCCGACGCCATCGCGGAAATCTTCCGGCGCTTCGCCGTGCAGCGCCCGCATCCGACCTCCGAACTGGAGCACGTCAACACGTTCACGCTGCTGGTCGCGGTGGTCCTGTCGGCACAGATGACCGATGCCGGCGTCAACCGGGCGACACGCGGCCTCTTCGCCCGCGCCTCGACTCCGCAAGCCATGGCGGCTCTGGGCGAGGACGAGATCCGCGAGGCGATCAAGACGATCGGCTTCTTCCGCACCAAGGCCAAGAACGTTCAGCGCCTGTCGGAAATGCTGCGCGACGAGCATGGCGGCGAGGTGCCGCGCTCGCGCGAGGCGCTGGAAAGGCTGCCCGGCGTCGGGCGCAAGACGGCCAATGTCATCATGAACACGGCCTTCGGCGAAGAGACGCTGGCGGTGGACACGCACATCCTGCGCATCGGCAACCGCCTCAAGATCGCGCCGGGCAAGACGCCCGAAGCGGTGGAGGAGGGCTTCCTCAAGATCATCCCCGAGGGCTTCCTGCGCCACGCCCATCACTGGCTGATCCTGCATGGGCGCTTCGTGTGCAAGGCGCGAAAGCCCGACTGCGAGCACTGCATCATCGCCGACCTCTGCCAGGCCGACGAGAAATGGTGCAACCAGCCGGCCCCGCTCATTGCCCTGCCGGATGCTCCACCCGGGCCGCAACCCCTGCCGCCGGGCGCGACGCGCCCAGGCGGGTGAACTCGGGCGAGGTTTCCCGCTGTGAAATGCGCTGGTGCAGATGCACCATGGTCGCCGCCGCAAAGAGCGGCGTCAAAAGGTTGAGGATCGGCACCGCCAGGAAGGCGGCCAGCACGAGGCCGGCGAAGAAGATCGTCGCTCCATGCCGGTTGCGCAACGCCCGCGCCTCCTCCTCCGAGCGATAGCGCAGCGCCGCGAACTCGAAATATTCGCGCCCGAGGAGATAGCCGTTCACCAGGAAGAACGCGCCGAAATTCACCACCGGCACCAGAAGCAGCGCGAAGGCCAGGAGATTGCCGAGGATCACCACGCCGAAGAACTTCAACGACAGGACGACGCTTCGTCCGATCGGCATGGCGCGGCCGATCGGCATGCCCGGATACTGGTCGCGCTCCACCACCTCGGCCACGTCGTCCAGGAACAGGCCGGCGATCACCGCGCTCACCGGCGCGATCAGATAGGCCAGAAGCACCGCCAGAAGCAGCCCCGCCGCCCAGCCGGCGAAGGTCTCGGCATTGTTCATCCAGTCCGGCATGTCGGGCGTGAAGCCGGCGAAGAAGGGGATCGCCACCGTCTGGAAAAACCAGCGCACCGCGAACCAGAGCGCCACCAGCACCACGGCCGTCAGCCCCAGGCTCTTCCAGAACACCGCGCGGAAGGGCGGCGAGAACACGTCGCGGATCGCAAGATAAGCGGCACGAAAGATCATGGACAGGGCTCTCTCCGTCTCGTCCGCCCTGTCTCGTCCGACAGGAGCCGGCGCGGCGTCGCCGCCGGCCCGGCACAGGGCTCGCCTTCAAGATGGGATGGTCTGCGGCGCGCGGCAATGCGATAAGGCGCTCTTCGACCCTTCCTCGGTTCCATCTCGCGAAGATCCCCGCCCATGTCCCGTTTCGACCTCCTGACGATCGGCAATGCCATTGTCGACATCATCTCGCGCACCGACGACGCCTTTCTGCGCGAGGCGGAGATCGAAAAGGGCGCGATGACGCTGGTGGATTCCAGCCGTGCCCTCGCCATCTACGACCGCATGGGCCCGGCCATCGAAATGTCGGGCGGCAGCGCGGCCAACACGGCCGCCGGCCTCGTCTCGCTCGGCGGGCGCGGCGCCTATTTCGGCAAGGTCTCGAACGACCAGCTCGGCGCGATCTTTGCCCATGACATCCAGTCCCTCGGCGTCCACTACCAGACCGCTCCGCTCGCCGGCGATCCGCCGACCGCGCGCTGCATGATCCTCGTCACGCCCGATGGCGAGCGCTCCATGAACACCTATCTCGGCGCCTGCGTCGAACTCGGCCCCGAGGACATTGAGGAGGCCGTCGTCGCCGACAGTCTCGTCACCTATTTCGAAGGCTATCTCTGGGACCCGCCGCGCGCCAAGGATGCCATCCTCCAGGCCGCGAAGATTGCTCATGCCAATGGACGCGAGATGGCCATGACCCTGTCGGACTCCTTCTGCGTCCATCGCTACCGCGCCGAGTTCCTCGACCTCATGCGCTCCGGCGCGGTCGACATCGTCTTCGCCAACGAGGCCGAGGCGCTCGCCCTCTACGAGACCGAAGTCCTCGAAGAAGCGCTCCACCGCATCGGCCAGGATACCAAGCGTCTCGCCATCGTCACACGCGGGCCGGACGGCTGCGTCGTGGTCGAGAACGGTGAGGCCACGACCTATCCCGCCACCGCCGTCGATACGCTGGTGGATACCACCGGCGCGGGCGATCTCTTCGCCAGCGGCTTCCTGCGCGGCTACACCGCCGGCCTCTCGCACGAGACCAGCGCGGCGCTGGGCGCGCTCGCCGCCGGCCACATCATCAGCCAGATCGGCCCTCGCCCGCAGGTGCGGCTGATCGACCTGCCCGGCGCGCGGGGGCTGATCGGCGCGTGAGGGGAGAGGCAGGGGCGCTGCCCCTGCACCCCGTCAGGGGAAATGATTTCCCCTGAACCCCTCATTCGTTTGGGCGCCTTCATGTCCCTCACCGGGAGGGGCTTCAGCCCCTCCCGGTGAGGGAAAGGGTTCCAAAAGAAAGGAAGGGTCCGGGAAGTCCTTCCCGGGCAGGGCACGGGGCGGCAGCCCCGCCACCCTCTCACGCCGCCTGCAAGCGCTCCGGCAGGCTGCGATAGGACAGGGCTTCGGCCAGATGCGGGCGGCCGATGGTCTCGGCTCCCGCAAGGTCCGCGATGGTGCGGGCGACCTTGAGGACGCGGTGGTAGGCGCGCGCCGAGAGGCGCATGCGCTCGGCGGCCTCGCGCAGGAGCTTGAGACCGCTCGCATCGGGCGCGGCGGCCTGTTCCAGCCGGTCGGCCGGGCAGCGGGCGTTGGTGGTGCCGGCGGGCAGGCCGAGGGCTTCGTAGCGCAGGCTCTGGAGCGCGCGGGCGGCCTCGACGCGGGCGCGCACGGTGGCGGAGTCTTCGGAGGCACCGGTCTGGATCAGGTCGAGCGCGGTGACGGCGGGCACATCGACGCGCAGGTCGATCCGGTCGAGCAGCGGGCCGGACAGGCGGGCCTGATAGTCGGTGACGCAGCGCGGCCCGCGCGCGCATTGATGCCCCGGCTCGCCGGCCATGCCACAGCGGCAGGGGTTCATGGCGGCGACGAGCTGAAAGGCGGCGGGGTAGGTGACGCGGTGATTGGCGCGCGCGATGACGCTTTCACCGGTTTCGATGGGCTGGCGCAGCGAGTCGAGCACGGCGGGAGAGAATTCGGGCAGTTCGTCCAGAAACAGGACGCCGTGATGGGCCATGGACACTTCGCCCGGCCGCGCGCGATGGCCCCCGCCGACCATCGCGGCCATGGAGGCGGAATGGTGCGGCGCGCGAAACGGGCGGCGGGCGGACAGACGGCCCTCGGAGAGTTCGCCCGCGACGGAGGCGATCATCGAGACGTCCAGAAGCTCGCGGGGGCCGAGCGGCGGCAGAAGCGAGGGCAGGCGCTGCGCCAGCATGGATTTGCCCGACCCCGGCGGCCCGACCATCAAAAGGTTATGAGTTCCAGCCGCCGCGATCTCCAGCGCGCGTTTGGGGACCGTCTGGCCCTTAATGTCGCTGATGTCGGGCAGCGGATGGGCGGCGGGGTCTTCCAGCGTCGGCTCGGGGCGCGACAGGCGCTGCGTGCCGCGAAAATGATTGGCGATCTGGATGAGCGAGCGAGGCGCGAGAATCTCCATTTCCGGGTCGGCCCAGGCCGCTTCCGCGCCGCCGGCTTCGGGGCAGATCAGGCCTTGGCCCAGCGCATTGGCGGCCATGGCGGCGGGCAGAACGCCGCTCACCGGCGTCACCAGCCCGTCGAGCGAAAGCTCGCCCAAGACGATGAAGCGCTGCAAGACATCGGCCGGAATGGCGCCGAGCGCAGCCATCAGGCCGAGCGCGATGGGGAGATCGTAGTGCGAGCCCTCCTTCGGCAGGTCGGCGGGTGCGAGATTGACGGTGACGCGCTTGGGCGGCATCGACAGGCCGGAGGCATGGAGCGCGGCCTGAACCCGCTCGCGGCTTTCGGTGACGGCCTTGTCGGCCAAGCCGACGATGCTCATGCCGACCTTGCCGGGCGCAACGAGAACCTGGACATCGACCGGCACGGCCTCGACGCCCTGGAAGGCCACGGTCCTCACACGCGATACCATGCCCGCCCCGCCTCTCGAATCGCGTTTTCGCTCTCAGGGCGAGGGTAGTTCGCAAGGGGCGTGTGGGCAAGGATGGACAACGCGCTCCCCTCTTTCGCACGCCCGCAAAACCCGTATTCTTTCGCCGTCTAACGAGCGTGCGAGGGCATGGCATGGATGCGCATACGCTGGGATTGTTCGCCTTGGCCTTTCTCGTCTTCGCCGCGAGCCCTGGGCCGGACAATGTGACGATCGTCGCCCGGACGCTGCATCAGGGCGCACTCTCCGGCTTCGCCTATGGCGCGGGCACGGTGAGCGGCATTCTCGTTTTCCTGTTTCTGGCGGCCATGGGCCTGTCGGTGCTGGCGGGCGAAATGGCGGGCGCGATGACCGTGCTACGCTATGCCGGCGCGGCTTGGCTGGTCTGGATGGGCATTCGTCTCTGGCGCTCGCCAGCCGTCGTTCCCGATGCTTCGGTTCTCGCACCCCGGCGCGGTGTTCTGCGGGATTATCTCACGGGGCTGACGCTCAATCTCGGCAACCCGAAAATGCCGCTCTTCTATATCGCGCTCCTGCCCAACGTGGTCGGCCCGAACCTGACAGGGGCCGAGGCGGGGCAGTTCGCGCTGGTCATTCTTCTGGTGGAGGCCTTGGTGATCGGCGGCCATGTTCTGCTGGCCAGCCGGGCGCGGCGCCTCCTTCGTTCGCCGCGCGTGGTGCGCCGCGTCAACCGAACGGCCGGTGGGCTCATGGTCGGCGCGGGTCTCGCCACGGTCGCCGTCCGCTGAACGAAAGAACGGCGCCTCGCGGCGCCGCTCTCTCGTTGTCATCAATAATCTTCGTCCCAACCGCGGCGCTCTTCCCAGTGGCGCGGCGGTGGCGGAGGCGGCGGGCCGTCCTCGAAGCGCTCGCGGTCGCGGCGGCCTTCGAAGCGGTCGCGGTCCCGCTCGAACCGGTCGCGCCGGTCCCAGCCCGGAGGCGGCGGGGGAGGGGGCGGCGGAGGCGCGTCGTAATAGCCGCCATAGCGGCGGGGCGGCGGCGGGGGCGGGCCGCGATCGAAGATGCGCGGGCCATAGATGCCGTCCCAGCGGCGCCGGTCGCGGTAGAAGTCGCGGTCGCGGTAATGGTCGTCCCAATAGCGGCCGAAGGAATAGGTGACGACGGGCGCGCCGATATAGGGCACGACGCGCGGGCCGGTGTAGCGCTGCCCACCCCGAACGTAAGCCAGATAGCGCGAGGAGATCCAGCCGCGCTGGCCGTAGAAGTCCACATCGCACCAGGCGCGGTTGGCCAGGCACCCGTAGACGCGCACATCCTCGCCGCCGCGCACGACATTGACGGGCGGATAGGCCGTTGAGGGGCCGGCGCGCAAATTGACATTGGCCGTGGCGATGGCCGTGGCGGCACTGGCCAGACCCGGCAGAAGCGCCGCGCCGGCCAGAACCAGGGAGAAGAGACGAGCTTTCGTCATGAAACCATCCGGAAAGGAGGCGCTGTTCGATGAGGCATTTCACCATCCACAAGCCGAACGGCGTCCGAACGGCGCGTTCAGCCTCTGTTCAGGCTCGGCCCCAATGCGGGGAGGGCGCGGGCGGTTGCATCACCCGCGCGCCGGCTTTCAGCGCTTGGCCTCGACCGCATCCCAGAAGAGCGCCGCGATGTCGGCCCCGCCGAAGCGCTTCACCTCGCGGATGCCGGTCGGCGAGGTGACGTTGATCTCGGTGAGATAATCGCCGATCACGTCGATGCCCACGAAGACCTGACCGCGCTCCTTGAGCTTGGGGCCGATGCGCTCGCAGATTTCGCGCTCGCGCGGGGTCAGTTCGGTCGGCTCGGCCCGTCCGCCGACATGCATGTTGGAGCGCGCGTCGGTCTCGGAGGGCACGCGGTTGATCGCGCCCACCGGCTCGCCGTCGATCAGGATGACGCGCTTGTCGCCCTTGCGCACGTCTTTCAGGTAGCGCTGCGCGATGAAGGGCTCGCGGAACAGAAGCGCGAAGGTCTCGAGGAAGGAGGAGAGGTTGCGGTCGTCCTTGGTGAGATGGAAGACGCCCGCGCCGCCATTGCCGTAAAGCGGCTTGAGCACGATCTCGCCGAACTCGGCGCGGAAGGCCGCGATCTCGGCCGGGTCCTTGGTGATGATCGTCTCCGGCATCAGGTCGGCGAATTCGGTGACGAAGATCTTCTCGGGCATGTTGCGCACCCAGGCGGGGTCGTTGACCACCAGCGTCTTGGGATGGATGCGCTCCAGAATATGCGTCGAGGTGATGTAGTTCATGTCGAAGGGCGGATCCTGGCGCAGGAGCACCACGTCCATGGTCGAGAGATCGACCTTGTGGGGCTCGCCGAGGGTGAAATGCTTGCCCTGCTCTTCCACGAGGTTCAGCGTCTCGACCCGCGCCGTGGCGACGCCATCGCGCAAGGAGAGGCGGTCCGGCGTATAGTGGAAGAGCTGGTGCCCGCGCCGCTCGGCCTCGAGGCAGAGGGCGAAGGTGGAATCGCCCTTGATGGTGATGCCCGACACATGGTCCATCTGGACCGCGACCTTGAGCGACATGCGGTGTATTCCCCGAACGGTTCCGTCCTTGCCGAGGTAGAGGGGAACGGCGGTTCTGTCCACGGGGCTGGTGATCGGGTCGCACCGGCGCAACAGGGCCGGTGGAATGTCGGTGGTCTCACGCACTGGTGATGGCGCAGGTCTACCTCACCCGTTGCGATGGAGGTGGAACGCGTGAGACGCGAGCCCTTCCCTCGATTGCAAAGTCCTTTTCATGTTTGCCAGATGTCTTGCCGCGCTGATGCTCGTCGCGCTTCTCTCCGGTTGCGCCAAGCCCGTGGTGGAAACCACCGGCCCCCTCGCGATCCGGGATGTGTCCGTCAGCGCCGCCGATACGATCCGCGCGGAAACCGATATCCTGTCGCTGGTGCGCCAGACCGTGCCGGCGCAGATTCTTGGCGTGTCGGACGGCAAGGCGACCAAGGTCGAGGTCCGGCTGGTCCTTCTGGCCTACAAGAACCCGGTCATGTCGCTTCTCGTAGGCGATTCCAACAAGCTGGGCGCGAACGTCATTCTGCGCGATATGGCCGATCAGGAGCTTGCCCGTTTCGACGTGATCGCGATCGACCAATATATGCTGAACGGCGTCGCGGGCGCGGTCATTTCGGTGGCGCAGGACAAGGCGCGCGTGGACCGGGCGCTGGCGCGCGGGCTCGCCGAGACGATCGAGCAGCGCATCTACGGCCGCAAGACCAAGCCCGCGATGGTGCCGGACCTTGCCGCGCCCATGCCCAAGGGGCCGCCGCAGGAGAGTACGCATTCTCCGGCCGCACATCCCGCGCAGAAGCCTGCAAGCGTCGGCGCGGGCGTCTGACGGCGTCTCGGGGCGTGCGGGCTCGTTCAGTTCCGCCCGCGCCAGGCGTCCGTCACATGCACCGGCCAGCGGCGGGGCAGGACGGCGACGATGTCGAAGCGGATGGAGAGATGCGCCGCGCGCTTCTGGCGCGAAAGCCAGAGGTCGGCGGCGCGCTCGATGCGCGTCTGTGCGGCTGGCGTCACCGCGTCCATGGCCGCTTGCAGCGTCGGGCGCGCCTTCACCTCCACGATGGCGACCAGCGCGCCGCGCTTCGCAATCAGGTCGATCTCGCCCGATGGCGTGCGATAGCGGGTGGCGAGGATGCGGTAGCCCTTGAGGCGCAAGGCCCAGGCCGCCAACCATTCCGCCCGGTGCCCCTTACGGAAGAAGGCGCGCTTGCGGTCAATTCCCGTCTCGCCGCCCCCGCGTTTCACGCGCCGCCTTTCAGGTCCAGCGCGCGCTGGTATAGCTCGCGGCGGGGCAGGCCGGTGAGCTTCACCGCCTCCTGCGCGGCCTTGGCGGGCTTCATCTCGGCGAGCAGCCCACGCAGGATCGTGTCCACGTCGCCGCTCGCCGCCGCTTCTTCTTCGGCCGGCGGGCCGACGCAGACGACGATCTCGCCGCGCACCCGCTCCATCGCCGCGAAGCGCTCGGCCAGCTCCGGCAGCGTGCCGCGATAGATCGTCTCATAGGCCTTGGTCAACTCGCGGCAGACGGCGGCGGGGCGGGGGCCCAGACCTTCCGCCATGGCGGCCAGACTTTCCGCGATGCGGTGCGGCGCTTCGAAGAAGATCAGGGTGCCGGGCACGCGCGTCAGGGTTTCGAGCTTGGCGAGGCGCGCCCCGTCCTTCACCGGCAGGAAGCCGGCAAAGAAGAAGGCGTCGGACGGCAGGCCCGAGGCGCAAAGTGCCGCCAGCGGCGCGGATGCGCCCGGAATGGGTACGACAGGCAGGCCGCGCGCGATGGCCTCTTCGCCCAAACGGAAGCCGGGATCGGAGACAAGCGGCGTGCCGGCGTCGGACACCAGCGCGACGGAGCGGCCAGCCTCCAGCTCGTCCAGAAGCGCGGGGCCGGATTCGGCGGCATTGTGCTCGTGATAGGCGAAGAGCCGCCGGCGGATGCCGTAGCGCGCCAGAAGCTTTTGCGTGACGCGCGTGTCCTCGCAGGCGAGCACATCCGCCCCGGCGATGATGTCGAGCGCGCGCAAGGTCACGTCGGACAGGTTTCCGATCGGCGTCGCCACGAGATAGAGGGCCGGCTCGGGCTTGGGCGCGCGCAGGGTGGCCCCGCGCACGAGATAGGTTGCGCCGGAATCCTGAAACGGGACCTCATCGCCTTCGGGTGTCTCGTCTTCGGAAGGATCGTCGAACGGGTTCATGAAACACCTCGCGGCGCGAGAAGGATGACGCAGGCGCCCGCACAGCACAGAAAGGCGCCGAGAAGGTCGAAACGGTCGGGCCGCACGCCTTCGGCCGCCCAGAGCCAGCCGAGCGAGGCAAGAATATAGACCCCGCCATAGGCCGCATAGGCGCGGCCGGCAAAGGCCGCGTCCACCCGCGTCAGGAGAAGGGCGAAAAGGACGAGGCAGGCGAGGCCCGGCGCGAGCCAAAGGGCGGAGCGGCCCGAGCGCAACACGGCCCAGAAGGCGAAGCAGCCGGCGATCTCGGCCAGCGCCGCGCCGGCATAGATGAGCAGCGCCGGGGCGGCTCCGGTCAGCGGATCATCCTCCGAAGGCCCGCGACACCAAGCGGCACCGCGCCGCGCGTCCTGACGGCAAGCGGCGCTCTCACGCGAGATCGGCCACCACGGCGTCGAGCACGAGCATGCCGGCGGGCGTCGCGCGCAGCCGGTCGGGGCCAAGGCGCTCGATCATGCCATGGCCGGTCAGTTCGGCTTCGACGGTTGGGTCGATGTCGCGCCCGGCCAGCTTGCGCCAGCGCTTGAGGTCGATCCCTTCCACGAGGCGCAGGCCCATGAGCATCAGTTCGTCGGCCTGCTGATAGCTCTCCAATGCTTCATCCTCGACCTCCCCCGAATCCCAGTCCTCGACCATCTTGAGCCAGGTTTCGGGATGTTTCTCGTTGGACACGGCATGGCGCGCGCCATCCTCGCCCGGCAGGCGGGCATGGGCACCGGGGCCGATGCCGGCATAGAGGCCGTAGCGCCAATAGGTGAGATTGTGGCGCGACTCCGCGCCGGGCGCGGCGTGGTTGGAAATCTCGTAGGCCGGCAGGCCGTGGAACAGCGTCAGCTGCTGCGTCGCCTCGTAAAGCTCGGCCGACAATTCGCCGTCCGGCACCACGAGCTTGCCCGCCTTGTGCAGGGCGTGGAAGATCGTGCCTTCCTCGATGGTCAGCTGGTAGAGCGAGAGATGGTCGGCCGCCAGCGAAATGGCCTCCGACAATTCGCGCTCCCATTCCGACACGCTCTGGCCCGGCCGGGCATAGATCAGGTCGAAGGACAGGCGCGGAAAGATCTCGCGCGCCAGACGGATCGCGCCCATGGCCTGATCGACGTCATGCATCCGCCCGAGGCGCTTCAGGTCCGCATCGTTCAGCGCCTGCACGCCGAGCGACACGCGGTTGACGCCCGCCGCGCGGTAGCCCCGGAAGCGGTCCGCCTCGACCGAGGTCGGGTTGGCCTCCAGCGTGATCTCGGCCTCGTCGGCAACGGTCCATTGCGCGGCCACGGCCTCCAGAATGGCCGAAACGGTCGCGGGCTCCATCAGCGAGGGCGTGCCGCCGCCCAGGAAAATCGAGGTGACGGTTTCGCCTTTCGTGCGCCGGCCTTGGCTTGCGATCTCGCGGCGGAAGGCCTCCACGAAGCGCGCCTGATCCACCGGCTGGTGGCGCACATGGCTGTTGAAGTCGCAATAGGGGCACTTGGCCGCGCAGAAAGGCCAATGGATATAGACGCCGAAGCCCGGCTCGCCGGCGGGCGGCGTATAGGGCCGGATCTGCGACAGGGGGCGGGGCATCATCATGTTCATGCGACGCCCAGCGCCTCCCGCGCGAAGAGCTGGAAGGCGCGGGCGCGGTGCGACAGGGCGTGGGCCTGCCCCGGCACCCAGCCGTGCTTTTCCTGCGAGGGCATCTCGCCGAAGGTGCGCGTCTCGCCCTCCGGCAGGAAGCAGGGATCGTAGCCGAAGCCGAGCGCGCCCCGCGGCGGCCAGACGATCGTGCCTTCGACCTCGCCGCGGTAGAACTTCGTCTCGCCCTCAGGCGAAGCAAGGCAGAGAACCGCGACGAAGCGGCCCGTGCGCTGCGCGGGCGCGGTGGCGCCTGCGGCCTGGAGCTTCTCTTCGATCTGGCGCATGGCCATGGTGAAGTCTTTCTCGGGGCCGGCCCAGCGCGCCGAATAGATGCCGGGATCGCCGCCCAGCGCATCCACCACCAGACCCGAATCGTCGCTGAGCGCCAGAAGGCCGGTGGCGCGCGCCGCCGCCAGAGCCTTGATCGCCGCGTTCTCCTCGAAGGTCGAGCCGGTTTCCTCGGGCTCGGGCAGCGCCTTGTCGGCGGCCGAGACCACGGTGAAGCCGAGCGGGGCCAGAAGCTCGCGGAACTCGGCGATCTTGCCGCCATTGTGGCTGGCGATCAGGAGAGGACCACCGGCGGGATCGAGGGGGAAGGCGTTCGTCATCGCTGTCGGGTCCATTCCGGGGAAGGCGCGCGCGCCGGAGCGCGCCGCCAGTCCCAAGGTTTATGCGCCCCGAGGCTGACCCGAGGCTTCAGGCTTTGTTAGGAACTAAGGCCAAAACCTCGTGGGATCGGCTGGTCGGATTTTTCCGTCGCTCTCTTCGTCGCGAATGCTCGCCGATGCTGACCTAGCATCGACTGCGCTTCGCTCCTCGCGATCGAACGAAAATCTCTCGACCATCCTCCGCCCAGAGGTTTCGTCCTCAGTTCTAAGCTTCGAGGCAGGACTTCTGGTGCGCCACCAGCTCACCGATGCCCTTTTCGGCGAGCTTCATCAGCGCCTCGAGTTCGTCGCGCGAGAAGGGCTCGCCCTCCGCCGTGCCCTGAATCTCGACGATGCCGCCGCGCCCGGTGAGCACGAAATTGGCGTCGGTGCCAGCGGCCGAATCCTCGGGGTAGTCGAGGTCCAGAACCGGCGTGCCCTTGTAGATACCGCAGGAAATGGCGGCGACATGGTCCTTCAGAACCTTGTCGCGCTTGACCATGCCGCGCGTTTCCATCCAGGCGAGGCAGTCCGACAGAGCCACGAAGGCGCCGGTGATCGAGGCCGTGCGCGTGCCGCCATCGGCCTGGATCACGTCGCAATCCACCGTGATCATGCGCTCGCCCAGCGCTTCGAGGTCCACCACCGCGCGCAGCGAGCGCGCCACGAGGCGCTGGATTTCCTGCGTGCGGCCGCTCTGCTTGCCGCTGGCGGCTTCGCGCTTCATGCGCTCGCCCGTGGCGCGCGGCAGCATGCCGTATTCGGCCGTGACCCAGCCCTTGCCGGAATTCTTCAACCAGCCGGGCACGCGCTCCTCGAGGCTCGCGGTGCAAAGGACATGGGTGTCGCCGAACTTGACGAGGCACGAGCCCTCGGCGTGGCGCGACACGCCCCGCTCCAGCGAGACAGGGCGCAGTTCGTCGTTCTGGCGTTTGGAAGGCCGCATCAAGACAAGTCCATATTAACGATTTCGAACCCGCCTCTTAAAGAGTGTGGCGACACTTGAACAGGGTGCTTGGCGGCCCACTCTCTCCGCCTTGGCTGAAACCCTCGCGATCCCTATAAGACAGGCCATGAAGCGCGTCCTGCCTCCCTTCCACGATCTCACGCCCAGCCAGACCCCGCTCGCGGGCGGGCTGGACGAGCGCTCGCGCGAGATTTTCCGGCTGATCGTCGATTCCTATTTGGAAACCGGCGAGCCCGTGGGCTCGCGCAACCTGTCGCGCCTCCTGTCGAGCGCGCTGTCGCCCGCCTCCATCCGCAATGTCATGTCCGACCTCGAGGCGCTGGGGCTGATCTATGCCCCGCATGTCTCGGCCGGGCGGCTGCCGACGGAAGTCGGCCTGCGCTTCTTCGTGGACGCCTTTCTGGAAGTGGGCGACGTGCCCGAGCGCGAGCGTGCCGAGATCGAGAAGAAGGTGCGCGACCATGGCGAGCGCCGCCCGGTGGACGCGCTCCTGACGGAAGCCTCGCAGCTCCTTTCCGGCCTGTCGCGCGGGGCGGGCATCGTGGTCGCCGCCAAGGCCGATCCGCGCCTCAAGCATATTGAGTTCGTGCGGCTCGACGCGGCGCGCGCTCTGGTCGTTCTCGTCGGCGAGAATGGCGAGGTGGAAAACCGCATTCTCGACCTGCCGCCCGGCATCACCGCCGCGCAGCTCGTGGAAGCGGCCAATTTCCTGAACGCCCATGTGGTCGGGCGCACGCTCGCCGAAGCGCGCCGGCGCATCGAGGCGCTGAAGGAGGAAACGTCCCGCCAGCTCGGCGAGCTGTCTCGCCAACTGGTGGACGCGGGGCTCGCGGTCTGGGCGGGTGAGGGCGCGGGCCAGCCTTCGCGCCTCATCGTGCGCGGGCGGGCCAATCTTCTGGACAGTCTGTCGGCGGCCGACGATCTCGACCGGCTGCGCCATCTCTTCGACGATCTGGAATCCAAGACCTCGATCATGGAGCTGATCGATCTGGCGGAAGCGGGCAACGGCGTGCGCATCTTCATCGGCTCGGAAAACAAGCTGTTTTCGCTGTCCGGCTCCTCGCTCGTGATCGCGCCCTATTCGGACTCCGATCAGCGCGTGATCGGCGCGGTGGGCGTGATCGGCCCCACGCGCCTCAATTATCGGCGCATCGTGCCCATGGTGGACTATACGGCGCGGCTCGTGTCGCGCCTTCTGGCGGGCGGAGCGCCGGTGCGCCGGCCTTGATTTCCGGCCCGCCTCATTCGATATGCCGCAGCGACGACCCTTTACGGGAGAGCAGTCCGGCGGCCGCCTCATGGCGCCGGATTGTTTGTCCCCTCGACAGGAACAGGAGTGCCCGATGACAGGCGAGAGCGAGAAGCACGTGAACGACCACGAGAGCGAAAGCGGCGCGCATTCCGCCGGCGGCGGCGCCTATTTCAAGGGCTCGGGCGTCGCGGGCGCGGCTCCCGGCGCGGCGGGCGCGCAGGCCGAGACCGCCGAGGAGCCCGCAGGCTCCTGGGGCGGCGAAGAGGCTGCGGCGGCCGACCGGGCGCGCATCGCCGAACTCGAAGCCGAGAATGCCGACGTCAAGGATCGGCTGATCCGTCTGGCCGCCGACATGGAAAATCTGCGCCGTCGCACCGAGCGCGAGGTCAAGGACGCGCGCCAGTTCGCCGTCGCCAATTTCGCGCGCGATATCCTGGCCGTGTCGGACAATCTCGCTCGCGCGCTTCAGGCGATTCCCGAGGGCGCGCGCGACACGGACCCCGGCCTCCAGACGCTGGCCGAGGGCGTGGAGATGACCGCCCGGTCCATGCAGTCCACGATGGAGCGCCACGGCGTGAAGAAGCTGGAGCCCGAGGGCCAGCGCTTCGACCCGAATTTCCATCAGGCCATGTTCGAGGTGCCGAACGCCGAACTGCCGAGCAACACGGTGGTTCAGGTCGTGCAGGACGGCTACGCGATCGGCGAGCGCGTCCTGCGCCCGGCCATGGTCGGCGTGTCCAAGGGCGGGCCGAAAGTGGCTGTGGGCGCGGATGCCAACGCCGCGCCTGCCAAGCCCGGCGTGCCGGATGATTCCACCAAGGACGCCTGAGCGTCCTCGCGGTTCGATTGCAAGCCCCGCATCCCTTGAGGGATGCGGGACTTTTTTTATGGCGTATCAGCCGCTGGCCAGAAGTTTGATCGCGATTGCGCCCATGGTCAGCCCGATCAAAGCTTCCAGCGCGCGCCAAGCGGCGGGCCTCTCGAAGATCGGGCGCAGCCAGCGCGCTCCGAAGCCCAGCGCGAAGAAGAAGCCGAACGAGGCCGTGACCGCGCCCGCGCCGAACGAGGATTCCGCGCCGGGAAAGCGCGTCGAGAGGCTGCCGATCAGCACCACCGTGTCGAGATAGACATGCGGATTGGCCCAGGTGAGGAGAAGGCAGGTCGCGAGCGCCTCGCGCCGGCTCCCCGCGCCGACTTCCGCCAGACGCAGCGCGTCGCTCGCCCGGAAGGCGCGCATCAGGCTCTTGGCGCCATACCAGATCAGGAAGCCCGCCCCGAGGATGCGCAGGATCGGGTCCAACGCCGGCAAGAGCGCGGCGACGCGCGCGAAGCTCGAAACCCCCAGCGCAATCAGGATCGCATCCGACAGGGCGCAGGCGAGGCACACTGCCAGGACATGCGCGCCGAGAATGCCCTGGCGCAGGACGAAGGCGTTCTGCGCGCCGATCGCCAGGATCAGCGTCAGCCCCGTGGTGAGGCCGGTGGCATAGGCGTCTGCGCTCATCATCTCAAAGCCCCGTGTTCGATTACGGGAGCGACGTAGCATGGATGGATGGGTTAGCTGTGTTAAACCATCTTAGGCTGATGAAGCGGAGCTAAACCTCGAATGCTCGACTATCCCGCCCTTCGCGCGCTCGCCGCCGTGGTCCGCACCGGGAGCTTCGAGCGCGCGGCGGGCGATCTTCACGTGACGCCCTCTGCCGTGTCGCAGCGCGTGCGCCAACTGGAGGAGCGGGTCGGCGCAGTTCTGGTGGAGCGCGGCCAGCCCTGCCGCGCCACCGAAACCGGCGCGCGCCTATGCCGGCACATGGAGCAGATCGGCCTGTTGGAGGCCGATCTCTTTCGCCATCTGCCGAACGGGGCGGGCGAGGAGGCGGGTGCGCCGCGCGTCACGCTGCCCGTCGCCACCAGCGCGGACAGTCTCGGCACCTGGTTCCTGAAGGCCGCTGCGCGCTTCTCGACGGAAACCGGGCATCTTCTCGACATGGCGGTGGATGATCAGGACCACACGGCCGAATGGCTGCGGCGGGGCCGAGTTCTGGCCGCCGTCAGCGCGCTGGCGCGGCCCGTGCAGGGCTGTCGGTCGCTGCCGCTCGGCTCGCTGCGCTATCTCGCGACCGCCAGCCCCGAGTTCGCCGCGCGCCATTTCACCGAGGGCGTCACGCCGCGCGCGCTGGCGTCCGCCCCCGCGCTGACCTTCAACCAGAAGGACCGGCTTCAGGCCGACTGGCTGAAGCGCGCCTTCGGCCGTGACCTCGCGCACCCCACCCATTGGCTACCCTCGACGCAGGGCTTCGTGGAGGCGGCGCTGCTCGGCATGGGCTGGGGCCTGAACCCGGTGCAACTTGTGGAGGAGCATCTGAAGGCCGGCCGCCTTGTGGAGCTTCTGCCCGGCGTGCCGCTGGATGTGCCGCTCCATTGGCAGGTCAGCCGGCTCGGGGCCGAGCCACTCCAGCCGCTCACTCGCGCGGTGCTTGAGGTCGCGCGGAGCGAGCTCGTGCCTCCCGAATGAAGGAGTTCACAGACCCCAGACCGGCCCGCCTTCCGACAGGCGGATGGGCTGAGGCTCGCCCGCGACGGTGACAGTGGGCGCGCCCGCTGTGTTCCAGCGGAAGAGGTTGAGATGCCAGCCGCCGGGGATTTGTCGCGAGCGGTCGATCAGCCCGTCGGCCCCTGCTTCGCGCGCCCGGTCGGCTGTGCGCCAGGAAGGCGGCTCGCCGCCCGCCGCGAGAACGGAGCGCCAGGAGAGATTGGAGGCCTCGCGATCGATCCCGGCGAGGCGGCAGGCTTCTTCGTCGTGTTGGTCCAGCACATGGGCGTCGCTCACCTGAAGCGCGATGACGACACGCGCGTGTCCGTCCTCCCTGATATAGCCGGAAACGGCGCTGATCGCCCATTCGAGCCTCGGGCTCATATAGAGAACGCTCTCGCCCGGCCGATGATAACGCCCGGCGCTGCTGGGGCCGGGCGGGGCCAGAACCTCGCCTGCGCGCTCGGCCGCGACGGAGCGATAGAACAGGCCGGAGACTGTGCGCAGCGGCACGGCGGAGGGGCGGGGATCGGTCATGTCTCGGTCCCCGGCTCTCCGTCAGAACCGGGGGCGGGGCTCGCCCGCCGCGCGGCAGGCGCTCGCCACCGTATTGGCCATCAGCATGGCGATCGTCATCGGCCCGACGCCGCCGGGCACGGGCGTGATGGCCGAGGCGATGGCGGCGGCCTCGTCATAGGCGACATCGCCGACGAGCCGCGTCTTGCCCTCGCCCTTGTCGGGCGCGGGCACGCGGTTGATGCCGACATCGATCACCACCGCGCCGGGTTTCACGCAGTCGCCCTTGAGCAGGCCCGGACGCCCGATCGCGGCCACCAGAATGTCCGCCTCGCGGCAAAGGGCCGGCAAATCCTTCGTGCGGGAATGAGCCACCGTGACCGTGGCATTGGCCAGAAGCAGAAGCTGCGCCATGGGCTTGCCGACGAGATTGGAACGCCCGACCACCACCGCCCGCTTGCCCGAGAGATCGTCGCCCAGAACCTGACGCAGGAGCACCATGCAGCCCGCCGGGGTGCAGGGTACGAAAGCATCATCGGCGAGGCCGCTCGCGAGCCGCCCGGCATTCACCAGCGTCAGCCCGTCCACGTCCTTGTCCGGGTCGATGCGCCCGACCACGACATCCGCGTCCAGCCCCTTGGGCAGGGGCAACTGCTGGAGAATGCCATGGATGGCGGGGTCGGCGTTCAGCTCGTCGATCAGCGCCAGCAACGCCTCCTGCGAGGTGTCGGCCGGCAGGCGATGGGTGACGGAATGAAAGCCGCAGGCCTCCGCCGTGCGCCCCTTGTTGGCGACATAGACTTGGCTCGCCGGATCTTCGCCCACCAGCACGACGGCGAGGCCCGGTTTGACGCCGGTTTTCTTGTGCAGCGCCGCGCCCGCTGCCGTCACGTCCCGAAGAACCGATTCCGCGCTCGCCTTTCCGTCGATCCGTACAGCCTGCATGGGGCCGGTCCTTTCGCTATGGGGGCCGTCGCCTCGGCCTTGTGCGCCGCGTTATAGCTCCGTTCCGCGCGGGCGAAAGGAAAAAGCGCGAACAAGTCGCCCGCTTTTTGTCGGGGAATGCGCAACGATCTTTTCATGACGCGCCGCGGGACTATTCTCCCCTCTTGCCAAGCGGGGTTCGAAGGAGGGCGCGATGCGTCTCGAAGGACAGGTTGCGGTGATCACCGGGGCGGGGTCGGGCATCGGGCGCGAGATCGCGCGGCGCTTCGCCCGCGAAGGCGCGCGCGTCGCCATCGCCGATCTGAAGGGCGAGGCGGCGGAGGAAGCGGCGGGCGAGATCGAGGCGGCGGGCGGCTCGGCCCTCGCGCTGACGATGGACGTGACCGACGAAGCGGGTGTCCAGGCCGGCATCGAGCGCGTCGTCCAGCATTGGGGCCGGCTCGACACGGCCATCGCCAATGCCGGCATCCAGATCGTCCACCCGATCGAGGATTTCCCCTACGAGGAGTTCAAGCGCGTGGTGGACATCCATCTCGGCGGCTCCTTCCTCGTCACCAAGGCGAGCATCCCGCATATGTACCGGCAGAAGTCCGGCTCCATGATCTATATGGGCTCGGTGCATTCGCACGAGCCTTCGCCGCTCAAGAGCGCCTATGTCGCCGCCAAGCACGGCATTCTCGGCCTGTCGCGCGTCATGGCGCGCGAGGGCGGGCCGCACGGCGTGCGCGCCAACACGATCTGCCCCGGCTTCGTGAAGACGCCGCTCGTGGAAAAGCAGATCCCCGAACAAGCGCGCTCGCTCGGCATTCCCGAGGAGGAGGTGGTGAGCCGAATCATGCTCGGCCGCACGGTCGATGGCGAGTTCACCACGGTCGAGGACGTGGCCGAGGTCGCCATCTTCCTTGCCGGCTTCGGCTCGCGGGCGCTCACCGGCCAGTCCATCACCGTCAGCCACGGCTGGTACATGGCCTGACGGCCGCGTTCCTAGAAACAGGGCAAACCCATGGAAATCATCACCGTCCAGCCGATCGTGGCGCTGATCGCCGGCATCCTCATCCTCGTGATGCCGCGCCTTCTGAACTACATCGTCGCCTTCTACCTCATCATCATCGGGCTCACCGGCCTGATGGGCACCGGGGGTCTGTAGAAGAGCTTCCCCTACGGCGAGCGATGCGGCTCCGAACTCTGGAGCCGTGCCGCGTTTGCGGGGGAACAAGCGCTCGGTGACGCGGTTCGGATCGAAAGGTGAAACGGAGACGGCGAGGATCATGGCAGGCAGCACGGCGCACAAGCGGATCGTCATTCTGGGCGGCGGGTCGGGCGGTCTGGAACTTGCCTCGCAGCTTGCCGGCAAGGGCGAGCTGGAGGTGGTTCTGGTGGACCGGGAACTCGCTCACCTCTGGAAGCCGCGCCTGCATGAATTCGCCGCCGGCACCGTCTCTTCCTCGCTTGCCGAAATGTCCTTCTACATGCTCGGGCATCTTCGGGGCTTCCGCTTCGAGCAGGGCGAGGTGAGCGCACTGGATCACGACCGTCGCGAGATCGTGCTGGCTGCCATTCCCGGAAAGGACGGGACGGTCGCCGCGCGCGAACGGCGCATTCCCTATGATGTCTGCGTGGTGGCGCTCGGCGGCGTCGTGCCCGATTTCGGTACGACAGGCGTCAAGGAGTTCGCGGTGCGGCTCGACACCAAGGCCGATGCCGACCATTTCCGCGATCGGTTCATCGCCGCGATGATCGAGGCGCGCGAGTCGGGCGAGCCGGCGGAGGTGGTGATCGTCGGCTCCGGCGCGACGGGCACGGAACTTGCCGCCCATCTGCGCCGCTCCGAGCGCGGCTTCTTCGACCAGAGCACGGCCGAGCGGCGGCGCAAGCTTCTGGGCATCACCATTCTGGAAGCTGCGCCCGAGATCATGCCGGGGGCCGAGCCCGAACTGCGCCAGCAATTGGCCGAGCGGCTGCGCCGACTCGACATCAAGACCGTGACCGACGTCAATGTCTCGCGCATCGAGGTGGATGCGGTGTCGTCGAAGTCGGGCGAGCGCTGGCCCTGTGACCTCGCCGTCTGGGCGGCCGGTCTCGTCGGCAATCCGATCCTGAAGCGCCTCGGACGCTTCGAGATCGACAATCGCGGGCGCATCGTGGTGGACCAGACGCTGCGCTCGAGCCTGGACGAGCATGTCTATGCCATGGGCGATGCAGCCAGTCTGACGCCGCCCGGCGCCGACAAACCGCTGCCGCCGACCGCGCAGGCCGCGAGCCAACAGGCCGATTATCTCGTCGAGGTGCTGCCGTTGATCGCGCGCGGCGAGCCGGTGGAACCCTTCCGCTACGCCGACAAGGGTCGGATCGTCTCGCTCGGCCGCGCCGGGACGGTCGGCATGATCGGCTTCGGGAAGAAGGACGATTTCCTCATCCACGGCCATTTCGCGACGGCCGCCTACAACGCGCTCCAGCGCCAGCACCAATGGCGCGTTCTCGGCCGCCTGCGCGGCACGGTCTCGATCGCCGCCGACATGATCTCGCCGACCAAGGGCCCTGCGCTGAAGCTGCACGGCGATTGAACGCCCGCCGAACGGGCAGGGAAACGGGAAGCTTCCACAGCCAAGGCCGGCATCGGGGCCGGTCCTCCCCCGCAGGGTTATGTCGCCTCCCTAGAACTCGATGCCCCGCTGCGCCTTAATGCCGGAGCGGAACGGGTGCTTGATCATCTCCATCTCGGTCACGAGATCGGCGAAGTCGATCAGCTCCTCCTTGGCGTTGCGCCCGGTGATGACGACATGCTTCATCTCGGGCTTGTGCTCGCGCAGGAAGTCCACGACCTCTTCCACGGCCAGATAGTCGTAGCGCAACACGATGTTCAGCTCGTCGAGGATCACCATGTCGTGCTCCTCATCTGATATCATCGCCTTGGCGCGCTCCCAGGCCTGACGCGCGGCGGCGATGTCGCGCTGGCGGTCCTGCGTCTCCCAGGTGAAGCCGTCGCCCATGGCGGTGATCGTCACCTCGCCCGGAAAGCGCTCCAGCGCGGCGCGCTCGCCGGTTTCCCACTTGCCCTTCACGAACTGGACGATGCCGACCTTCATGCCGTTGCCGAGCGCGCGGAAGACGAGGCCGAAGGCGGCTGTTGATTTGCCCTTGCCCTTGCCGGTGTGGACGATGACGAGGCCCTTTTCCTGCGTCTTGGTCGCCAGGATCTTGTCGCGCGCGGCCTTCTTCTTGCGCATCTTCTCGGCGTGGCGCGCGTCGAGTTCCTCTTCGCTCATGGCGGCCACGAGGGGCGACTTCTCGCTCATGGATGGATGGTCTCCGTTTCGAGGGCCAAAGGTTCGAGGGCAAGTCTCGCCGAGTTGGAGCGCGGATGCCAGAGGCCGCGCCGGATGGCTTCGGCGAGGCGCGCCCGCATCTCGGCAAAGCCCGCCGGGTTGTTGTCTCGCATGAAGGCCGAAACGCGCTCGTCTTCCACGAAGGCGGCGTGGACGAGATCGAAATGCCGGTCGGCGACCGCATGGGTGGTCGCGGCGAAGGCGAAGAGGTAATCGACCGTGGCTACGATCTCGAAGGCGCCCTTATAGCCATGGCGCATGACGCCGGCGATCCATTTGGGGTTCACCACGCGGGCGCGCACGACGCGGGCGATCTCCTCGTCCAGCGTGCGGATTACCGGGCGCTCGGGGCGCGAATGGTCGTTGTGATAGGCCACCGGCGCGGTGCCCGAGAGGGTTTCCACCGCCGCGCTCATGCCGCCTTCGAACTGGTAGTAATCGTCGGAGTCCAGAAGATCGTGTTCGCGATTGTCCTGGTTCTGGACGACGGCCTCGACGCCGCCGAGGCGCCGCTCGAAGCTCTCCCGCGCCGGCAACCCTTCGCCTTCCGCGCCATAGGCATAGCCGCCCCAGTGGAGATAGGAATGGGCAAGATCGGCGCGCGTCTGCCAGCCGCCTTCATCGATCAGCGCCTGAAGCCCCGCGCCGTATGCGCCGGGCTTGGAGCCGAAGACGCGGTGCCCCGCTTCGCGCTTGGCTTCGTCGGGGGCAAGGCCGCGCGCGCGGGCTTCCGCTTCCTCACGGCGCATCCGCGCGGCGATCGGGTTCTCGCCCGGCTCCTCGTCCAGCGCGCCCACAGTCCGCGCGGCGCGGTCGAGCAGCGCGATCTGCTCGGGGAAGGCGTCGCGGAAGAAGCCCGAAACGCGCAAGGTCACGTCCACGCGCGGGCGGCCGAGGACGGCCAGCGGCACGATCTCGAACCCGGTGACGCGGCCGGAGGTGCGATCCCAGCTGGGTTTCGCGCCCATCAAGGCGAGGGCCTGTGCGATGTCGTCGCCGCCCGTGCGCATGTTCGCCGTGCCCCAGGCGGTGAGGCCGACCGAACTCAGCCACTCGCCCTGGTCTTGGAAATGGCGCTCCACCAGCCGCTCGGCCGAAAGCCGCCCGAGCCGCCAGGCCGCTTCCGTCGGCACGGCGCGCGTATCGACCGAGAAGAAATTGCGCCCCGTCGGCAGCGTGTCCGGCCGCCCGCGCGTGGGCGCGCCAGAGGGCCCGGGCGGCACGAAACAGCCCTCCAGCCCACGCAGGAGCCCCGCCATTTCCGCCGCGCCGCAGGCGGAGACGGCGGGTTTCAGCCGCGTGTCTACTTCCGCCAGCACGGGCAGCGTGCGTGCCCATTCGGACGAAGGCTCCGCCTCGCCCGAAACGAGGCGCGCGGCTAGAAGCTCGATCCGCTCCACCGTATCGCCCACCGTGCGCCAAGCGTCGGTGGACAGGCTGTGGAGAAGCTGGGGGCGTGGGCCGGTCCAGCCTGTGGAAAAGTCGCAGTCGAGCGGGTCGAAGCCGAGCCCGAGATCGCCCGCCAGCGCCCGGTGCAGCGAGGCATCGGCTGGCTCCTGCCCACGCGGCAGGCGGGCGAGCGCGGTGGTGAGGTCGGTCAGCAGTCGGCCTTCGGGCGCAAGGCCGAAGACATGCAGCCCGTCGCGGATCTGCATTTCCTTGAGATCGCAGAGCCAAGCGTCGAGCCTTTGCAGCGCCTCGTCTCCCGCCTCGCCGGGGAGAAGGCCCGCATCCGCCCCGAGCCCGCTCGCCTCCAGCAGCGCCAGAATGTCCTTGCTTAAGAGCGCGGCGCGGCGCGGATCGCCGCTCGACGCTTCGTAATATTCGTCCACCAGCCGCTCCAGATCGCGCGCCGGCCCATGGCTTTCGGCGCGCGTCAGCGGCGGGGTCAGGTGGTCCACGATCACGGCCGAGGCGCGGCGCTTGGCCTGCGTGCCCTCGCCGGGGTCGTTGACGATGAACGGGTAGAGATGCGGCAGCGGGCCGAACACGGCCTCCGGCCAACAGGTTTCAGACAGCGCCAGCGCCTTGCCCGGCAGCCATTCGAGATTGCCGTGCTTGCCCATGTGGATGACGGCATGGGCTCCGAAGCTCTCCCGCAGAAAGGCGTAGAAGGCGAGATAGCCATGCGGCGGCACGAGGTCCGGCGCGTGATAGGTCTCCTTCGGGTCGATCTGGTAGCCGCGCGCCGGCTGCACGCCGACCAGGACATCGCCGAAGCGCGCGAGCGGCAGGCAGAAGCCATGGGCTGGGTCGAAGAAGGGATCGTCTTCCGGCGCGCCCCAGCGCGCCGTCATCTCGGCTTGCAGGCCGGCAGGCAGGCGCGCGAAAGCGGCGCGGTAGCGGGCAAGGCTCAGCGTCTCGCGAATGAGCCGGCCCGCGCGCTCGCCCGAATTGGTCGGCCCCTTCTGAAGATGCTCCACCAGCGCGTTGCCGTCCGGGGGAATGTCCGACACGCCGTAGCCGGCATCCCGCAAGGCTTCGAGCACGCGCACCGTCCCGGCCGGCGTGTCGAGCCCGACGCCATTGCCGATGCGTCCGTCGCGGTTGGGATAATTGGCGAGCACGATGGCGACGCGCCGCTCCGGGGGAGCGGCCGTGCGAAGCGTCGCCCAGCGGCGCGCGAGTTCTGCGACGAAGCGGAGGCGATCGGGCTCCGGGCGATGCGACACGAGATCGATCTCGGTGAGCGCGTCCCATTCGGCCGCGCTCTTGAAGGCGATGGCGCGCGAGAGAACGCGCCCGTCCACCTCCGGCAGGGCGACGCTCATGGCGAGATCGCGCGCGGACAGGCCTTGGGTCGATTGCGCCCAGGCCTCGCGCCCGCCGCTGGCGAGCACGGCCTGAAGCACCACGGCCCCGCTCTCGTCCAGCACCGTGCCCTTGTGCGCGCCGCCGGGCGTCGAGACGGCAAAGCCGGTGAGATTGACGACGACACTGGGCGGCTGGCGCGCGAAGACGGCGCGCAGCGTCTCGACGCTGACGGGGTCCTTCAGGCTGGATACGAAGAGGGGGAGGGGCGTGAGCCCTTCGGCCTCCAGCGCGTCGCACAGCACCTCGACGGCCTCGGTCTGCCCACTCTGCACCAGCGCGCGATAGAAGACGACCGGCACGAGCGGGCGCGTGTCGCCCTCGATCGGCGCGCGCCCGCGCTCCAGCAGCCCGGCCTTGAGGATCGGCCGCGCCTCCGTCCGCACAGGCTCGCCACGGATGAGCGCGCGGCAGCCTTCCAGAAACGCGTCCGTATTGGCCGCCCCGCCTTCGCAGAGAAGGCGCCAAAGCGCCTCGCGGTCCTCGGGGTCGAGCGTCGAAAAACGCTCAAGGCCGGGGTCGGGCTTGTCGTCGCCGGGCAGGATGGCCAAGCGAAAACCGTATCGCTGCGCGCCGGATATCAGCGCCTCGCAGCCATGCGGCCAATAGCGCTCGCCGCCGAGCAGGCGCACGACGACGAGCTTGGCCTGCGCGCCCATGCGCGAGAGCCAAGTGTCGACCGACATCGGATGCGACAGGCGCAGGAGATTGGCGAGGCGCAACTCACCCGCGCCAAAGCCCCGCCGCCGCGCCGCGCCGGCGAGCGCCGCCAGTTCCGTGTCGGCGGCGGACAGGAACAGGATGTCGCCGGGGCTCTGCCCCAGGTCCACCGCCTCCGCCCCGTCCGCGATCGTCCCGCGCTGGGCGGCCAGAAGATGCAAGGCGCTTTACTCCGCCGCAGCCTGCACATGACCGGCCGCGAGCTGCGCGACGGCCTCACGGATTGCGGCCTCGCTCTCCTCGATCGCATCGTGCAGGCCGATCACGACGAGACGGGTAACCCGCGCCTCGTTGGCGGCGAAGGGGCGGTCGTAATAGCCGTCGATCCGCTGCCCCACGGCCTGGATCAGCAGCCGCGCGCCCTTGCCCTCGACAGCGGCGAAGCCTTTGACACGCAGGATGTCGTGTTCCGCGATCAAGGCTTTCAGCCCAGCCATGAAGGCGTCGGGCGAAGCGAGTGGGCCGGTTTCCACGACGAAGCTCTCGAAATCGTCGTGGTCGTGCTCATGCCCGGCCTCGTGCTCCATCTCATGATGCGAGCGGCGCTCGTGGATGTGATCCTCGGTTCCGGCGGCGAGGCCGAGCAGTACGTCGGCCGGCAGCTTGCCCTGCTCGGCCGTGACGATCGCGAGCTTGCGGGAGGCCGCGTTCTGAATTTCCGCCTTCACGCCCTCCAGCGCCTCGACGCTCACGAGGTCGGCCTTGGAGAGAACCAGAAGATCGGCGGCGCGGATCTGGTCCTCGAACAGCTCTTCCAGCGGATTGTCGTGGTCGAGGCTCTCATCGGCCTCGCGCTGGGCCTGAACCTTGGCCTCGTCGTCGGCAAAGCGGCCGGCGGCCACCGCCGCCGCGTCGATCACGGTGACGACGCCGTCCACGGTCACGCGCGCCTTCACCTCCGGCCAGTTGAAGGCGGCGACGAGGGGCTGCGGCAGGGCGAGGCCGGAGGTCTCGATCACGATATGATCGAGCCGGTCGGCCCGCTCCAAGAGCTTTTCCATCGTGGGGATGAAGTCGTCGGCCACCGTGCAGCAGATGCAGCCATTGGTGAGTTCCACCACGTCTTCCTCGCGGCAGGTCTCGACGCCGCAGCCGCGCAGGATGTCGCCATCGACGCCGAGATCGCCGAACTCGTTGATGACCAGCGCGATGCGCCGGCCATCGGCATTCTGGAGGAGATTGCGGATCAGCGTGGTCTTTCCGGCGCCGAGAAAGCCGGTGATGACGGTGGCGGGAATCTTACGCATGGGGTCAGCCTTTGAGCTGGAGAGGGAGGCCGGCGGCGACGAAGGTGACCTTCGAGGCCAGCGCGGCGATCTGTTGATGAAGCCGGCCCGCCTCGTCGCGGAAGCGGCGGGCGAGGGCATTTTCGGGGACGATGGACAGGCCCACCTCGTTGGACACGAGCGCGACGAAGCCGGGCGGTAGCCCATTCAGGACGTCGCAAAGCCGTCTGGCTTCGGCCTCGATATCGGCCTCCGCCATCATGAGATTGGTGAGCCAGAGCGTCAGGCAATCCACCAGAAGCGCACGGCCTTCGCCGGCCTCTCGGGCAATCGCCTCCGCCAGATCGAGCGGCGCATCCACCGTGACCCAAGGGGCGGGGCGGCGCGCCTGATGCTCGGCGATGCGCGCTTTCATCTCGGCGTCGAAGGCCTGGCCCGTCGCGATGTAGACGGGCGCAAGGCCGGTCGCCAGCACGAGCCCTTCGGCCAGCCGGCTCTTGCCCGAGCGCGCGCCGCCGAGGATGAAATGGACGCTCATGCCGCGCGCGTGCCCAAGCGCGCGAAGCGGTCGAAGGCAAAGCCCGCCGCGAGCCCGATCAGCACGAAGAACAGCGCCGAGACGCTGAGCGAGGCGACGGCGAACTCGGCCGCCAGCGTGGGCGGAATGGGGCTGGCGAGATCGGCCGGGTGCGGCGCGGGCACGAGATGGGGCGCGACGAGGAGCGCGAGCCCGCCGAGCCGCGCGGCGGGCGAGCGGCGCAGCACCAGAAGCGCCAGCCCGGCGGCAGACGTCGCGACCGTGCCGAGCCACCAGAACTGGCGCGCGGCCAAATCCGCCGCCGGCATGGCAGGGAGTTCGGGCGGCAGGCCGAGCGCGGGGGCAAGCGTCAGGACGCCGAAGCCCGCCAAGCCCCAGAGCGCGCCGTTGCGCAGGGTGATCGGCCGGTTCAGGGCGAGGCTGGCGGCCGCGAGGACCAGTGCGAAGCCGCAGCCGAGCACGAGATTGGCCAGAAGCGAGCCGCCCGTGCGGCTGGCGACGAGCGTCGTCGCTTCGTGCTCGCCGCCGGCCGAGGCATGGTCGCCGGTCGAATGGGCGAACGCGGGCGAGACGAGGCCGAGTGCGCTCGCGTGGGCCGCATGCGCGGGCGCTCCCCCCTCTTCGTAGACCTCGGCCGCGAGGATGAGGGGCACGAGCTTGATCTGCTGCACGGGCGTGATCGATGCGCCGGCAACGAGGCCGGCGAACAGCGCGGCCGCGAGTGTGCGGGTCAACATGGGCAATATCCTGCCTTCGGAGCGCCTTTCCGGCGCTTCCGTCAAAGAAACGAGACGAATCGCATCAAGGCCGGACGCGTGGATCGGCCGGCACGGGAGGGCGAAGCGTCAGTGGCAGGGCAAGCCCATGGCATGGCGCGCGTCATGCGCGGTGTCGTGCAGGGCGTCGGCGCTGGCAAAGCCCGCGCCCCAGACAAGAAAGGCGCCGAGCGCGAGAGCGAACGCGGCAATGGCGAAGCGCGCCTGTGCAGGCGCGGCAATGGGATGAACGGCCGAAAGGGCGGTTCGAGTCATGGCATCAACCTCCGTGACGGCGGCCGAAATGGCCGCCTTCGCAAGGGATGGCAGGTCTCCTGGCTCGCGGGTCATCGGTTGTCTCCTGCCTTCCCGGATCGAAATCCAGTGGCGTTTCCGGCGGATCATCGCCGGTGGAGGAACCTCTCCGCTCTACAGTCGCGGGGTCGGCTGCGATCCGGGCCCTTGGTTTAAGTCGGCCCTTCGCATTCCCTCTTAGCCCGTGCGCGCAGGGTGCGGCGCGGGACCATCCATCGCCCAGATTAAACGGCTGCCGTCCCAAGTCAAACGATTCAAGGAAGGCGGTTCGTCAGGCCGATGCCGAGCGGGTGCGGGGTGGGGAGAAGTCCATCTCCATGCGTGTGCCCCCCTCGCTCACATAGCGGATCGTTCCGCCGAGCTGCTGGGCAAGGCTCTGGAGAATGCGCTGCCCGAGCGAGCGCGAGGTGGCCGGATCGACGGGCCCCTGAAAGCCGACGCCGTTGTCGGCCACGCTCAGGCGGTAGAACCCGTTGCCGAGGGCCGAGAGACCGACGCGGATCGTGCCACCGTTGCGCCCTTGGAAGGCGTGTTTCAAGGCGTTGGTGATCGCCTCCACCAGGATGAGCGAGAGCGTGGTGAGATGCTGGAGCTCGAAGCTGCGCCCCTCCATTTCCGGCCCCATCTCGATCTCGACCCGAATGTTTTCGACGCCCGAGGTTTCCAGAATGTCGGCGCTGAGATCGGCCAGATAGGTGCGGATCGGCTGTTTCAGCGTTTCGGGATCGTAGAGGCGGCGATGAATCCGGGAGACCGTGTCGAGCCGGGCTCGCGCGTCGTCGAAGGCGGCCGCCGCGCTGGCGGGGTCCTGCATCACCTTGCGCTTCTGCAGGCCGAGCAGGCTGGAGACGAACTGCATGTTGTTGGCGACGCGGTGCTGCAGCTCTTGGAACATGGCGCGCTGCTGCTCGTAGAGCCGCCCGACCGTTGCCCGTTCATCCTGCAGCCTGTCCATGGCCCGGTGAACCGCGTCGATCAGCGCGATATCGACGCCCACGACAAAGACGTAGAACAGAAGGGCGATCGCGGTTCCCGGATGCACCTCGAACGAGTTGAAGGGCGGAATGAACCAGTACCATGCGGACAGGCCCGACAGGACGGCGCAGGTGACGCCCGGCCAGAACCCGCCGAAAAAGGCCGTCAGGATCACAGCCGGAAAGAAGGTGAGGTAGGGAAAGCCCACCGGTAGAATGTGGTTGGTGGCGAAGCGAAGCGAGAGGGCAGCCGCAAAGGTCAATAGCGCCAGACCCCACGACAGGGCCGGCGTCGCGCGAACACGCGCCGACACCTCGAACAGGTTCATTCCCAAGCCGCCTTCCACCCTGCCTGACCAACCGCGACGTCATCCCCGCCCGTTACGGTTCTACGCAGATGACAGGATTTGGCCTCCAAGCGGCAATAGGCAAGGTGCTGGAGAAGCTTAGGCAGATTATTTAGCTGTGTCCGCAAATTCCTGCGCGCTGGATTGCGGTTTTTTCGGACGATATTTCGCTCGTCGCGGGCATGAAAGCCGTCGGCCGATTCGTCAAACGGGCGTTTCTAGCCAGGGTGGAGCGCCTTTTCGACGGCGCGACGAATCAGGGCGAGGCTGACCGGCTTGGAAACGAAACGAGCCTGCCGGGGCAGTTCGCCGTCGCCGGGTCTGACGCGGCCCGAGCAGACGACGATCGAGACATGAGGCCAACGCGCCGCTACCTCCCGTGCCAGGTCGATCCCGTCGATCGGGCCGGGCATTTCGATGTCGGTGTAGAGAAGGGTGATCGTTTCGGTTTGAGCGAGATGATGGAGCGCCTGCTCGGTATTGGCCGCTTCCAAAACGGTGAAGCCGGCATCCTCCAGAAGATCCACCGCCTCCATTCGCAGGAGAGGCTCGTCTTCCGCCACAAGGGCCACAGCGTGTTTTGCGAGCGTGCTCATGCTCCTTAAAGGCGCGACATCGGGAAAAGTTTCCGGACTACGAAACCTCCGGTGGCTGTTGGCACAGCCCGAAGGAAAACGCCCGTGCCTTGCGTGCTATGCCTCTACCCGTCCGAGCTGTGCAAGGCGCCGAGCGGGGATTCCATGCGGCAGACGAGGCCGCCCGGCTCGAAACGCTGTTCCACGCTGCCGCTGACCGCGCCCGGCAAGCCGCGCTCCACCAGACGCGAGCCGAAACCCCGGCGCGTGGGTTCGATGACGAGAGGGCCGCCGCGCTCCCGCCAGACAAGGCGGAACAGGTCCGCGCCATCCTGATGTTCGATCTCCCATTGAAGATCCACGGTGCCCTCCGGCACCGACAACGCGCCGTATTTGGCCGCGTTGGTCGCCAGCTCATGTAGGATCAGCGCCAGCGACAGGGCGGCGTTGGCGTCGAGCCGAACGGGCGGGCCGGACAGGCGGATGCGGTTCTGCCCGTCGTCATGAAGGGCGAGCGTGTCATGGGCCACAGCCCCGATTTCGGTGGCCGCCCGACCCGGACCCAGAAGCAGATCGTGGGCGCGGCTGAGCGCGGCGAGGCGGCTGCCGAGCGTTTCGCGCGCGGTCGCCATGTCGGGCGCGTTGCGCAGCGTCTGCGAGGCGATGGCCTGCACCATGGCGAGCGTGTTCTTGAGGCGGTGGCTGAGTTCGCGATTGAGCAGGCGCTCGCGCTCCTCCGCCCGGCTGCGGCCGATGGCGGCATGGGTGCGGTCGGCCACCGAGCGCACGAAGCGCAGGTCCGCTTCCGAGAAGGAGCGCAGCTTGTTGGCATGGACGAAGAGAACCAACGATAGCTGGCCATGCTCGATGATCGGCACGTTGAGAAGAACGCGAATGCCGATCGCCTCCAGCGACGCATGATGCCCGGTCGTGCGCGGATCGCGCCTCGTATCCTCGATCAGCACGATCTCGCCGCGCTTCAGATCGTCGATGAAGGACCCGTAGTCGCGGAAATGATGCAGGCCGGCAATGCTGGCGATGCCTGGCATCCGCCAGTCCGGCTGCATCGTCACGGTTTCCTGAACCGCGTCCACCACGCCGACGCCGGCCCGCGTCGCGTTGAGCTGCACGGCCATGGTCTCGGCCGCTGCAAAGGCGATCTCGCCGACATCGTGCATGTCCCGCAGGCGCTCGCCCAGCGCGGCCAGAGCCAGCTTGCGCTCTTCGCTCTCCCGAAACGCGGTGATGTCGATCGCGACGCCCGGAAAGCGCAAAGGACGGCCTGCCTTGTCCAAGTAAGCGCGGCCGCGCGCATGGACCCAGATAACCTCGTCGGTCGCCGGTCTATACAAGCGATAGTCCTGCTCGTAGTCGCCCCCCGACGCCACGCTCTCCCCGATGGCGAGCGCCACCCGCTCGCGGTCGTCGGGGTGAATGCCGGAGGCGAAGAGTTCGAGCGGGACGCCCTCTTCGGCTTCCTGCTCGCTGACCCCGAACATGGAGGCGAAATAAGGGCCGGCATAGACCTTGTCCGTCGTCAGGTCCCAGTCCCACCAGCCGAGCGAACCCGAAGCCTCGAAGGCGAGCGACAGGCGCTCTTCCGACATGATGCGCGCCGCTTCGCTCCGGCGCAGCCGCGCGGCGAGGTCTTCGCCCTCCGGATGGGGCGAACTGGCCTCGCGCGCGATCCGGCGCGCGGCGCGCAGATGGTTCGCCGCCTCGGCCCGCATTTCCGCAATGGCGCGCTGATGCTCCCGGCTGACGCCTCCATCGGGCAGGGGCGGCGCGATCGGCACGGAGGCAAGGCGACCCCGAAGGCGCTCGACCTCGGCCATAAGCTCGTCGCGGGACGCGGAATGAGGGTTGAAGGTCACGGAAGAATGCCATTCGGAGAAGAGCATGGGACAGGTCGCATCGATGAAAACGTTGGCGGCTTCGCCTGCCGTCGTCAATCGGCGGCTGTCGCGTTTTGCGAGGAATGCCAAGGCTTTGACCGGTGCGGCGGCGAAAATGTCACGATCGGGCGTTCACGTTGTGTTTTGGTCGGCTAACGATGGGGCGGCCTTGGAAAAGTGAGCGGCAACGTCAAGATGTCGCTCTCTTCGGGCATGGTTCATTTTTGTTTGGCCGGCTGGCGCGCTGCGGTTTTGACGCGCCGGCACGGGCTGGACATCGAAGGCGAACTGAGGCCAGACACGGGGCAGGCCGAAGAGGCCGGCATTGTCTGGCCGGCCCGCTGCGCACGCCGTTTCACGTCGGGAGAGACCCATGCACCACCCCGCCATCGCTCCGCTTCACACCGCCGTCGTCATCGGAGGCGCCACCGGCATCGGCCTCGCCGCCGCCAAGCGCTTCGTGGAGATGGGCCTCAAGGTCGCCATCGTGGACCGGCGCATGGAGGAACTCGTTCGTGCTCACGAGGCGCTGGTCGCGCTGGCGGGCGAGGAGGAGGGGCGCATCGTCGCGGCCGCCTGCGACGTCAGCGACCGGGAGGGCCTCGCCAAGACGGCCCAGCATATCGAGGCGACGCTCGGCCCCGTTCATGTGCTTATGAACAATGCGGGCATCCAGCCCGGCTCGTCCATCTTCGGCGAGCAGAGCGAGTGGGACGCGGTTCTTTCGATCAATCTCGGCGGCGTCATCAACGGAACGCGCATTTTCGGCCCCGCCATGATCGCGCATGGCCAGCCCGCGCTGATCATCAACACCGGCTCCAAGCAGGGCATCACCACGCCGCCGGGCGATCCCGCCTACAACGTGTCGAAGGCGGGCGTGAAGGTCTTCACCGAGGCGCTCCAGCACGAATTGCGCAACCGGGCGGACTGCCGCGTCGAAGCGGCTTTGCTGATCCCCGGCTTCGTCTGGACCGACCTGACCCGGCGCGACCGCACCCAGAAGCCCGAGGGCGCCTGGACGCCGGAGGAAACCGTCGCCTTCATGATGGACCGGCTGGAAGCGGGCGATTTCTACATTCTCTGCCCCGACAACGAGACGACCCGCGAGCTGGACGAGAAGCGCATCCGCTGGGCCGCCGAGGATGTCGCGAGCAACCGCCCGCCGCTGTCGCGCTGGGAGCCGAACTGGGCCCCCCGCTTCAAGAGCTACCTCGACGGCGAGTGAGAGGCGGGGCGCTCGCGCGCCGTGTCCTTTGTCAGATGCCCGCTCGCAGGCGCGGCGCGGTGGAGCCATGCGTCATGGCGCGCAGCGTGCCGTCGCGGCGCACGAGATGATGCCAGAGCGCCATGGCGATATGGCCCGCGATGAGCACGAAGAGGCTCCAGCCCAGCAACTCGTGCGCTTCGCTGACGAAGGAGCCCAGAACGGCATTGCGCGGCGCATCGCCGCGCACCAGAATGGGAAAGCCGTAGATCACCAGCTCACGCCCCTTGAAGAAGGCGCGCAGCATCCCGAGCGTGGGTTCGAGGATCAGCAGGGCGTAAAGCGCGACATGGCCGAGCGTCGCGGCCCCACGCATCAGCGGATGACCTTCATGGGGCGGGCGGCGCGAGAGATTCGCCAAACCCCAGACGCCGCGCAGGATGGCGAGCCACCAGATGGTGAAGCCGACCGAGACATGCGTGCCCCACAGGATGTTGTCCAGCGCGCCATGCTCGGCGGTGGCGCGCACGATGGCCGTCAGGAGCTGCCAGAGGATCATCAGCGCCATGCCCCAATGCAGGGCGCGGCTGACGAGACCGTATCCATGGGGATTGTCCGCCCAGCGGCTTGGCATCGACATGGCTCTTCTACCTTCTTCTGACACCCCGGCCCGACTCGGCAGACCGCGCGTGCTTCGCTGGCACGGGATCGGGCATCCTGCGAGCTAGTCCAGACAGGCGGGCCGAGTCGAATGAAACTCCTGTCGTATTGCGTCCATGTTCCGGTAATCTGAGTGGCAAGTCAGGTTTTGCGGGCACGTTCCCGCGCAATCGCCCAGAACGCGTCGATATCGAGACAGGCTTCCAACTGGGCGGCGATGGCGTCCAGCGCGGCTTCCACGCGTTCCAGATAGGACTGGTTCGAGCCCGTCAGACCGAAGCGCTGGAGAAGGCGACGACGCCAGGCATCCGAGCCGAAGACGCCGTGGAGATAGGTGCCTTCGACCCGCCCATCGGCGCTGCGCGCGCCCTCCATGCGCCCGTCGATCGTGGCGAAGGGCCGGGCGCGGTCCGCCCCGTCCGTCGCGCCCATATGGATTTCGTAGCCGGTGACGGCCAAGCCCTCATGCGACAGGCCGGCGGCGGCGCGCACGGTCTTCGGCCCTTTCATCACCGTCTCGACCTCGAGAAGCCCCAACCCTTCGGCCTCGGAGCATGTCCCGTCCACACCGTCCGGATCGCGAATGCGTGTTCCCAGCATCTGGTATCCACCGCACAGACCCAGGATTCGCCCACCCCGCGCGTGATGGGCGCGGAGGTCCCCGTCCCATCCGTTGCGGCGGAAGGCCTGGAGATCGGCGATCGTGGACTTGGTGCCGGGCAGGACGACAAGCGCGGCCTCAGCTGGCAGGCGCTCGCCGGGCCTGACGAAGCGCACCTCGACGCCGGGCTCGGCGGCGAGCGGGTCGAGATCGTCGAAATTGGCGATACGGTCGAGAACCGGCACGGCGACGAGAAGCTGCGCCGCGCCGCGTGACGGCGCCTGGCGCGCTTCCAGCGCCACCGAATCCTCGGCCGGCAGATGGCGTGCCTCGGCAAGCCAAGGCACCACGCCGAAGCTCGGCCAGCCGGTGAAATCAGTGATGGCGGCGAGCCCGCTGTCGAACAGGCTGACGTCGCCCCGGAACTTGTTGATCAGAAAACCCCGGATCGGCGCGCGGTCGTCGGGCGGCAGGATCGTGTGCGTGCCCACCAGCGAGGCGATGACGCCGCCCCGGTCGATATCGCCGACCAGCACGACCGGCACGTCGGCCGCCCGCGCAAAGCCCATATTGGCGATATCGCCGGCGCGCAGGTTGATCTCGGCCGGCGAGCCCGCGCCCTCCACCAGGATCAGATCGGCCTCTGCTCCCAGCTTATGAAAGCTCTCCATCACGGAGCCCAGAAGCGTTGGTTTCAGTCGCTGATAGTCGGCCCCTCGCGCTGCGCCTGCGACGCGCCCCTGCACCACGATCTGCGATCCGGTTTCGCTTTGGGGTTTGAGGAGAACCGGGTTCATGTGGACGCTCGGTTCCGCGCCGCAGGCCAGCGCCTGAAGCCATTGCGCGCGGCCGATCTCGCCCCATTCGCCGGTTTCGGGAATGCGCGCGACGGCGGCGTTGTTGCTCATGTTCTGCGGCTTGAAGGGGCGCACAGCGAGCCCACGCTGGCGGAACAGGCGGCAGAGGCCGGCCACCAGCGCGCTCTTGCCCACATCCGAGCCCGTGCCCTGCAGCATCAGGGCGGGAACGCGCGGCCGGCTCATGACCAGAGAAGGCGCAGGGCGAGCGCGATGCACACGGTGACGAGAAGCGGACGGATGAGACGCGAGCCGAAGCGCATGGCCGAAGCCGCGCCGAGCCGCGCGCCCAGAAACTGCGCGACGCCCATGGCGAGGCCGAGCTTCCAATGGATCGTCCCGACGCTGGCGAAGACCAGGAAGCCGCCGAGATTGGAGGCGAAGTTCAGAAACTTGGTGTGCGCCGTCGCCTTGAGGACGCCGTAGCCGGCAAGACCCACGAAGGCGAGCATGAAGAACGAGCCGGTGCCGGGGCCGAACAGGCCGTCATAAGCGCCGATCAGCGGCACCACGACCAGCGCGAAGCGCTTGGGCGAGATTCGGCGCTCGCGGTCCACATCCGACAGGCCGGGCTTCAGCGCGAAATAGATCGCGATGGCGATCAGGAGAAAGGGCAGGAGGGTGCGCAGGAAGTCGAGCGGCAGCGAGGCGGCCAGAAGCGCGCCGCAGGCCGAGCCACCGGCCGACAGGAGGCCCGCAGCCCACATGTCGGTGATGCGCATATGCCCCTTGCGCGCATAGGCGATGGTCGCCGAGCCCGAGCCGAAAAGCGATTGCAGCTTGTTGGTGCCGAGCGCGGTCAGCGGATCGACCCCGCCCAGAAGCAGCGCCGGCACCGTGATCATGCCGCCGCCGCCCGCGATGGCGTCGATGAACCCGGCCAGAAATGCCGCGCCGACCAGAAGCAGAAAGACGAGATCGAGGGGCATTTTGAGACCATGGGCGGGGCGGGCCGACGCGAGCCCGAGGGGGAGGGCGCAGGAGCGCAGGAGCAACGGGGGCCGGAGCGTCAGAACGCTTTATGGCCGCTTCGCTCTTAGGCCCGTTGCGGGAAGGGTGGCAAGGTGCGGGCCGTCATCCAGCCATGCGTTTTGCCAAGGCGGGTCGCACGGCCAGCATCAGGGGCAGAAGGGCGAGGCAATAGACGCCCAGTGCGCCGAGCAGCAGGGGATAGGACACGCCCCGGTCGATCAGGACGCCAGCCAGACCCGGCCCGAGGGCGGCGGCGAGCACCATGAGGGGCACGATGGCCGAGCGGATCGCGCCCAGATGCCTGACACCATAGACTTCCGGCCAGAGCGTGCCGAACAGCGTCAGCGAGAATCCGTCGCTCAAGGCGTAGAGCGCCATGAAGAGGAACGCGGCGGCGGGCCCTTCCACGGTGCCGAGCACGAGGCAGCCGAGGCCGAGCGGCACGAGATAGAAGGACAGGAGCGTGTGGGCCGAAAACCGATCCACCAACCAGCCGGCCAGAAGCAGCGAGCCGACCGTCACCAGCGCATAGAGCGGAAAGGCGCTGGCGAAGAGTCCGGGCGACCAGCCGCGCAGCTCGCCCAGATAGACCTGATGGAACAGGATCGTGTTGGAAATGAAGGCCGGCGGCAGCATGGCCATGAGAAGCAAGGGAAAGAGAGGGTCGCGCAGCACCTGCTCCCGCGTCCAGCCTTGCGTTTCCGGCACGGTGCCGGCCGGCGTCTCGGGCTGCCGCTCGCGCGAAAACAGCAGCGCGGCGAGCGGCAGGAGGAGGCAGAGGAGCACGGCCACGCAGAGCCAGACGCCGCGCCAGCCAAGCCATGCCGCGCCGGCCGTGAAGGCCAAGGGAAGCAGCGCCTGGCCCATATTCAGCCCGAGCGAGGCGAAGGAGACCGCCCGCCCGCGCCCGCCCTCGCGGCTCGGCCCGAACCAGCGGCCGAGCAGCGTATAGGCCGCGTGGACGGCGAAACCCTGCCCGAACAGGCGCAAGGCGAAGAGCGCCGCGACGAGCCCGAGCCCATGGCGCGATAGGGCGAGGGCGAGCGCGCCGAGTCCGAGCGCCAGAAGCGCCAGCATGCCTGAGCGCCGGGCCGGCCAGCGATCCACCACCGGACCGATCCAGGCGAGCGCGAAGGCCGAGGCGATCGTCACGCCCATATAAAGCAGCCCGAAATCGCCATTCGACAGCGCGAACTCGCGCCGGATATCACCCCCGGACAGAGCCACGAAGAAGCTTTGCCCGAAGGACGAGGCGAACAGCAGAAGAAAGCCGCCCGCCAGCCAGCGCGCATTGCGAGTGAGAAAGGACAGGGCGGGCACGGGCGGCCTTCCGTTGATTCGGTCGTGGCGTTCGCTTTAGCAGCCCGCGCGCGACGATGGAGCTCGGGCTGCGCGCTGTTGAGCGGGAAGGGGCGTTTTTCCGGACCGAGCGATCGTGCCGAGACTGAGCGTCGAGGCCTGTTGGGCAGAGGCGCGTCGAGTGGCAAGGGCGCGCAAGAGCAGGGCTTACGGGTTGGGCATTCGTCGCCCGCCCGCCGGCCTGGGGGAAGGCGAGGGTGCGCCTTGGCCGGACACCCGGTTTGACGCGCGCCCTCATCCCGGCTTTAAGGCGGGGGCCTGACGGTGCCTTTAGGTGGATCGATTCCGCCCGGGCTCTTGCAAAAACGATTCCGGGACGGCCGACCCAAACCGGGGGCTCGAAGCGGAAACTGTCGGACGCGGCGCTTCGCTGATGGGCGAGGTCCGTTCTCCGGCGCAACCTGACGACGGAGGACATGCGTCCATGAAGGCTCTCATGCTGTGCGGCCACGGCTCGCGCGACCGCGGCGCGGTGGAGGAATTTCGCGGCCTCTCCGAAAAGATGGCCCGCCGCCTGCCGGACTGGACGGTGGAATACGGCTATCTGGAATTTGCCACGCCCATCATCCGCACCGGGCTCGACGCGCTGCGCGAAAAGGGCGCGCGGGAGATTCTGGCCCTGCCGGGCATGTTGTTCGCCGCCGGCCACGCCAAGAACGACATTCCGTCGGTTCTCAACACCTATGCCGCCTCGAACGACGTTTCCATCACCTATGGACGCGAACTCGGCATCGACCCCAAGATGATCCGCGCCGCCGGCGAGCGGATTCGCGAGGCGCTGCGGTTGGACGGCTGGCGCGACGGCGAGCCGCTGCACGACACGATGCTGGTGGTGGTCGGGCGCGGCGCGTCGGACCCCGACGCCAATTCCAACGTCGCCAAGGTCATGCGCATGCTCTGGGAAGGGCTCGGCTTCGGCTGGGGCGAGACGGCCTATTCCGGCGTCACCTTTCCGCTGGTCGAGCCGGCGCTGCGCCATGTCTCGCGCCTCGGCTACAAGCGCATCGTCGTATTTCCCTATTTCCTGTTCACCGGTATTCTGGTGGACCGCATCTATTCCTCGACCGACACGGTGGCCGCCGAGCAGCCGGACGTGAAGTTCCTGAAAGCCTCCTATCTCGGCGCGCATGACCTCGTGGTCGAAACCTTCGTGGATCGCCTGACCGAGATCCTCGAAGGCACGAACAACATGAACTGCCAGATGTGCAAGTACCGCGAGCAGGTGCTCGGCTTCGAGGCGGAAGTGGGCCTGCCGCAGGAAAGCCACCACCACCATGTCGAAGGCATCGGCACGGGTCCGGCGGAACCGACGCACGATCATGGGCACGATCACAGCCACGGGCACGGGCATGACCACGGGCATCATCACCATGGCGATCACCACCATGGGCACGACCACCACGGCCATGACCATGGGCACAGCCACGACCACGGGCACAGCCACGACCACGGGCACAGCCACGACCACGGGCACAGCCACGACCACGGGCATGACCATGCTCACACGCATGAGCACGCGCATTCGGCGGATCATTCTCATGATCATGCGGGTGGTCACACGCACGGCCATGCGCAGGATCACGGCCATTCCCACGGTCATGACCATTCTCACGGCCACGCGCATACGCACCACCCCTATCCCCATGCCGATCATCCGCTCGGGCCGCGCTCGCTGAAGCGGGGGTGAGTTCGTGGGGCTGGACTATCTGAAGGACCCCGCCGCGATCTACGAGGCGAGCTTCGCCACGATCCGGCGCGAGGGTGCGCCTTTGCTGGAGCGCCTGCCGGAGGAGGCGCGGGAGCTGGCCATCCGCGTCGCCCATAGTTGCGGCATGGTGGATGCGATCGCGGACTTGCGATTGTCCGCCGATCTCATCGCGGCTGGTCGCGCGGCGCTGCAAGCCGGCGCGCCGGTTCTGGTGGATGCGCAGATGGTGGCGCATGGCGTGATCGCCCGGCACCTGCCGGCCAGCAATGCTGTTGTTTGCCGGCTGAGCGAGCCCGAGATTGCCCCTCTCGCCGCGCGCCTTGGCACGACGCGCTCGGCCGCGCAGGTCGATCTCTGGATCGAGCGCGGCGAGTTGGCGGGCGCTGTTGTCGCCATCGGCAATGCGCCGACCGCCCTGTTCCATCTTCTGGAGCGGCTGGACGAGGGGGCCGCGCCGCCGGCCGCGATTCTTGCCTTTCCGGTCGGCTTCGTCGGCGCGGCCGAGTCCAAGGACGAACTCGTCGCCCGCCCACGCGGCGTACCCTTCGCGACGCTTCTCGGCCGGCGCGGCGGCAGCGCCATGGCGGCGGCGGCGGTCAATGCGCAGGCCGCCGGACTGCGGGGTGGGCTCGCATGACGGCCCCATGGCTCGATCTAATCGGCGTCGGCGATGGCGGCCTGGAGACGCTTTCACCGGAGGCTGCGGCGCGCCTCGGCCGCGCCGAGATCGTCTTCGGCGGGCATCGGCATCTCGCCATGCTGCCCGCCGCGCACCCAGCCGAGCGTCAGCCCTGGCGCTCGCCCTTCGGGGAGAGCGCCGCTGACATTCTCGCCGCGCGCGGGCGACGGGCCGTGGTGCTGGCGACGGGCGATCCGTCCTGGTTCGGCCCGGCGAAATGGCTGCGCGGCGTGCTCGATGCCGCGGAGTTCCGCGTCTGGCCCGCACCCTCCGCCTTCTCGCTCGCAGCCGCCAGACTCGGATGGGCGCTGGAGGATTGCCGTTGCCTCACCGTGCATGGCCGCGCGCTGGAGAATGCGGCGGCGGATTTCGCTGAGGGGCGAAAACTCCTCATCCTCTCCGAAGACGGCGCTTCGCCCGCTGCGCTCGCCGCGCTGCTGACGCAGGCCGGCTATGGCGCGAGCCCCGTCCATGTTCTCGAACATCTCGGCGGTCCGCATGAGCGCATCCGCGCGGCGCTGGCGAAAGGCTTCGATCTCACGGATATTGCTGCGCTCAACACCGTCGCCGTGGAATGCGTGGCCGCAGAGGGCGCCAAGGTCTGGCCGGCCGGCCCCGGCTTGCCGGACGAAGCCTTTCGCCATGACGGCAAGATGACCAAGCGCGTCCTTCGCGCGCTGGCCCTTTCCGCACTGTCGCCCCGCGCGAGCGAACTCCTGTGGGATGTCGGCTCAGGTTCCGGCGCGATCGCGGTGGAATGGTGCCGCGCGGCGTCGGCTGCTCGGGCACTCGCCATCGAGCCGAACCCCGAGCGTCTCGCCTTCATCCGCGAAAACCGCATACGGCTCGCCGCGCCCGGCATCACCATCGTCCCCGCGCGCGCGCCGGAAGCCTTCGACGGGCTGGCCGCGCCGGACGCCGTGTTCATCGGCGGCGGGCTGACGGAGAGCGTCTTCGCGCCGGCTTACCAGGCTTTGAAACCCGGCGGTCGGCTCGTCGCCCATGCCGTGACCCTGGAATCAGAGGCCATCCTCTTGGGCCTGCACGCAGAGCACGGCGGCGATCTGATGAGGGTCTCGGTGGACCATGCCTCGCCCGTCGGTCCGTTTCGCGGCTGGCGTCCCTCCATGCCCGTTCTCCATTGGCATCTGACGAAGGAGGCGGGCGCATGAGCGGCACGCTCTATGGTATCGGTCTCGGCCCCGGCGACCCCGAGCTTCTGACGCTGAAGGCCCATCGAATCCTGCAAACCGTGCCCGTCATCGCCTATCCCGCGCCCGATAGTGCGCCCTCGCTCGCGCGCAGCATCGCCGCACCGCATCTGCCGGGTGGCCAGATCGAGCTGCCGATCGGCCTCTGCATGGCGGTCGAGCGCGCGCCGGGGCAGGGCGGCTATGACGCCGCCGCGCCCGAGATCGCCGCGCATCTGGAAGCGGGGCGGGACGTCGCCGTCCTCTGCGAAGGCGATCCGTTCTTCTACGGCTCGTTTCTCCATCTCTTCGCGCGGCTGGGCGCCGACTTCGCGACCGAGATCGTGCCGGGCGTCTCCTCCGTCATGGCCGCCGCCGCCTGCGCCAAGCGTCCCCTCGTGGTGCGAAACGACCGCTTCGCTGTGCTGCCCGCAACGCTGCCCGACGAGGCACTGCGCGCCGGCATCGAAGCGGCGGAGAGCGTTGCCATCCTGAAGCTCGGCCGCCATTTTGCGCGGGTGAAACGCCTGATCGCCGAGATGGGCCTGAACGATGGTGCCCTTTATGCCGAGCGCTTGACGCAGGCCGGCGAGCGGGTGCTGCCGCTGGCCGAGACCGGCGATACGGCCCCTTATTTTGCGCTGATCCTTCTCTACAAGGGCCACGAGCCCGCCATTCTTGGGCATCATCTATGAGTGAGCCGGCTTACCTCTGTCTCACGCCCGTCTCGCTCGCGCTCGCCGAGCGTTTACGCGATGCGCTGGGCGGCGAGACGCATGGCTTTGCGCCGCGTGTTTCCCACGCCGACCGGAGCTTCGAGAATGTCGGCGCGCATCTCGGCACCCTCTTCGACGAGGGGCGGCCGATCCTGGCGCTGATGGCGACCGGCGCGCTGATCCGCATTCTCGCAGCCCATCTCGCCGACAAGCGCGCCGAACCACCGGTTCTCGCCATCGCGGAGGACGGCTCGGCCGTCGTGCCGCTGCTCGGCGGCCACCATGGTGCGAACGACTGGGCGCGGCGGGTCGCAGCCATTACGGGCGGTTTTGCCGCCGTCACCACCGCCGGGGACCTGCGCTTCGGCGTGGCGCTGGATGCGCCGCCCGAGGGCTATGTGCTCGAAAACCCCGGCGACGCCAAAGCCGTCATGGCCGATCTTGTCGCGGGCGAGTTCGCCTGGATCGAGGGCGACGCGCCCTGGCTCACGAGCTCCTCCATCCCCGTATCGGACGATGCTCGCATCGCGCTCACCGTCTCGGACGCCGCGCGCGCGCCGGCCGAGGCCGAGCTTCTCTACCGCCCCAAGGTGCTCGTTCTCGGCATCGGGGCCGAACGCGGGGCCCCTGTCGAAGAAGCCGTGGCGCTGGCAGAGGCTGCGCTGGCGGAAGTCGGCGTCTCGCCGCTTTCGCTCGCCGCCGTCGCCTCGCTGGACCTGAAAGCCGACGAGCCGGCGGTTCATGCCGTGGCGGAGCGCTTCGGCGTTCCCGCCCGCTTCTTCGACGCCGCGACGCTGGAGGCACAAGCGCCCCGCCTCGCCAACCCCTCGGACATCGTGTTTCGCGAAACGGGCTGCCATGGCGTGGCGGAGGGCGCGGCCTTGGCCGGGGCGGGCGAGGGCGGTGCGCTGATCCTCCCCAAGCGCAAATCCGCTCGCACCACGGCCGCGCTCGCCCGCGCGCCGCAGCCGTTGGATGCCAAGCTCATCGGCCGGGCGCGGGGCACGCTCTTCGTCGTCGGCATCGGTCCGGGCGCGGAAGGCTGGCGCTCGCCGGAGGTCTCCCGCATGGTGCAGGCCGCGACCGATCTCGTCGGCTATTCGCTTTATCTCGACCTTCTCGGCCCGCTCGCGCGAGGCAAGGCGCGGCATGATTTCGACCTCGGCGCGGAAGAAGCGCGGGTGCGCCATGCCATGGAACGCGCCGCCGAAGGCCGCCAAGTGGCGCTGGTCTGCTCGGGCGACGCCGGCATCTATGCCATGGCGACGCTGGTGTTCGAACTGATGGACCGGGGCGGCGTGTCGGACGCGGCTCGGCGTATTGAGGTTGAGGTCTCGCCCGGCATCTCGGCGCTTCAGGCCGCCGCCGCGCGGGCCGGCGCGCCGCTCGGCCACGACTTCTGCACCATCTCGCTGTCCGACCTGTTGACCCCCTGGGACGATATCCAGCGCCGCGTAAAGGCGGCCGCCGAGGGCGATTTCGTGATCGCCTTTTACAATCCCGTCTCCAAGCGTCGGCGCACGCAGCTCGCCCATGCGCGCGATGTGCTTCTCCAGCACCGCCCCTCCGATACGCCCGTCGTGCTCGCCACCAATCTCGGCCGGCCGGGCGAGAGCGTGCGCATCGTGGACCTGTCGGCCCTCGACGTGGACGAGGTGGATATGCTCACTGTCGTCGTCGTCGGCTCGTCCAACACGCGCGCCTTCACCACGGGCGAGGGCCGCCGCTTCGCCTATACGCCGCGCGGCTATGCCGCCAAGCCCGGCACCAGCATTTCGGAAACCGCATGACCGTTCATTTCATCGGGGCCGGCCCCGGCGCTGCCGATCTCATCACGCTGCGCGGCTTGAGGCTGATCGAGCGCTGCCCCGTCTGCCTTTATGCCGGCTCGCTCGTGCCGGAAGAGATCGTGAAGGCTGCGCCGGAGGGCGCGCGCGTTCTCGACACCGCGCCGATGAATCTCGACGAGATCATCGCGGAAATGCAGGCCGCTCACGCTCGGGGCGAGGATGTGGCGCGGGTTCATTCCGGCGATCCCTCGATCTACGGCGCGACGGCCGAGCAGATGCGAAGGCTCGATGCGCTCGACATTCCCTATGACGTGACGCCGGGCGTGCCAGCCTTCGCGGCGGCGGCGGCCGCGCTCAAGACCGAACTCACCGTGCCGGAAGTCTGTCAGACCATCGTGGTTACCCGCACTGCGATGAAGTCCTCGGCCATGCCGGAAGGCGAAGACCTGGCGACGCTCGGCCAAAGCGGCGCGACGCTGGCGATCCATCTTTCCATCCGCAACCTCGCTCATATCGAGCGCGAACTGGGGCCGATCCCGGCTTACGGGCCGGACTGTCCGGTGATCGTCGCCTACCGCGTCGGCTGGCCGGACGAGCAGTTCATCCGTGCAACGCTCTCGACGGTTGCGAGGGCGGTGCGCGAGGCCAAGCTGACGCGCACGGCGCTCGTCTTCGTCGGGCGCGCCCTGGGGGCGAAGGATTTCGTGGATTCCAAGCTCTACGACGCCAGCCACCCGCATATTCTGCGCCCGGTCAGGAAGGCGAAATCAGCCAGCTAAGCGCGGCGTCGAGGTCTCTCAAGATCGGCCCGTCCGGCTCGGGCGGGCGCTGAATCAGGATGACAGGCATCCTCATCTTTCGCGCCGCCGCGATCTTGGCATAGCCCCTCGCGCCGCCGGAGTTGCGGCAGACGAGATGGGTGATGCTGTGCTCGCGAAATAGCTCGGCTTCCTCCGCGCTATCCTCCGAAGGCTTGCCGGTAACGAGCGTCGCTGCGAAAGGCAGGGGATCTGCGGGCGCATCCACCTGCCGCAACACGGGGCAAAGGTCGGAACGGTGCCGAAAGGGCGCGATATGCTGGCTGCCCAGCGCCAGAAAGGGCCGCGCGCCCGAGGGCAACGCATCGCGCGCGGTGCGCAGACAAGCCACCTCCTGCCAGCGATCGCCATCAACCGGCTCCCAAGTGGGGCGCAGGAATGTCGCGCGGGGAATGCCGGCTAAGCGCGCGGCCGCGCCCGCGTTGCGCGACATGCCGACGGCGTAAGGATGGGTCGCGTCGAGCAGGCGCGTGACGCCTTGCTCGTGGATGAAACGGGCCAGACCTTCCGCGCCGCCGAAACCGCCGATGCGCGTCTCCACTCCGTCCGGCAGCGCGGGCGCTTTGGTGCGCCCTGCCAGCGACAGGAGGAGCCCGATGTCCGGCCTCATCGTCCGCAGGCGCCGCGCCAGAACCGAGGCCTCCGCCGTTCCGCCGAGAAGAAGGATGAAGGGCGCTTGCGCCATCTCAGCCGCCGATCCGCGCGATCACCGCGCCTGCCCTGTCCACCGCCAGCACTTCCACGGCGACCGGGGCATCGCCCAGCGTTTCGCGGATGGTTGCGAGCGCGCGGCGCGCCACGGCTTCGGCCAGATCGATGCCGGCTTCCTGGCAGAGGTCGAGCACTTCCTTGGCCGTGTTGGCGATGAGGATGCGCGGCGTCAGGGCCGGGGTGCCGGTGAGGTCCGCCAGAAAGGCGAAGTCCACCTGGCTGCGGCCGGAATGAAGGTCGAGCGAGCCTTGGGCGAGCTTGGTGAGCTTGGCGAAGCCCCCCGCCAGCGTCAGGTTCGGCACGGGATGGCGGCGCAGATACTTGAGAACGCCGCCGGCAAAGTCGCCCATGTCGAGACAGGCGATGTCAGGCAGTTCGGGGTGGAGCCGGCGCGCGGCGTCTTCGCTGGCCGATCCCGTCGCGGCGATGACGCGGGAGAGGTTGGCGGCGCGCGCGACGTCGATGCCGCGATGGATGGAGTGAATCCAGGCCGAGCAGGAGAAGGGATGGACGACGCCCGTCGTGCCGAGGATCGACAGCCCCCCGAGAATGCCGAGCCGCCCGTTCCAGGTCTTCTCGGCCAGCGCCGCGCCGTTGGTGACGGAAATCGTGATCTCGACATCATCAGCGCGCCCATGCGCCGCGCAAAGGGCCTCCACCACCTCACCCATCATCCGGCGCGGCACGGGATTGATCGCCGGCTCGCCGGGCGGGATCGGCAGGCCGGGCCGCGTCACCGTCCCGACGCCCTCGCCGGCCCGAAACACGAGACCGGAGCCGCGGGCGGTGAGGCGAACGGTGGAGACGATTTCGGCGAGATGCGTCACATCCGGGTCGTCGCCCGCATCCTTGATGATGCTCGCCATGGCCGAGCCGGCATCCAGCCGCGCGCGCGCCAAGGCGAAGCCGGGGCGCTGCCCCTTCGGCAAGGTAATCTCAACGGGATCGGGGAAATGGCCCGTCAGAAGGGCTTCCAGCGCAGCCTTGGTGGCGGCCGTGGCGCAGGCGCCCGTCGTCCAGCCGCGCCGGAGCGCCGCGCCGTCCCGCCGGGGCGCGCTCGTCTCCCGCCGCTTGCCGAGATTGAAGCTCATGCGAGGGCTTATAGGCCGGCCACGCGGCCGCGCAAGGCGAGGGCCAGCACGGCTCGCCTTATCCCGCAGCGCCGCTCTAGCCGTCGCCGCCGAAGGTTCGGCCCAGCCGAGCATCCGACCTTGCCTTTCTTCTCGTTAGCCGGCGAAAGAGACCGGCATCTCCCATCCATGAGATTCTCAAGCCGAATCTATCGTCCGCTCGCGGCGGCGCAGTTGATGGGGCGGCGGCAAGGTTGGTAGACCGGGCGCGAAGCGGCGCGTGCGATGAGGCGGATTTTGAGCGAAGGAGAGGGCGTCGAGAGACAAGGCGAAGCATCGGGAGGCGGGATGGAGCAAACCCGGTCCGCCGGCTTCGTTCTCGCCGCGCCGCAATCGGGCAGCGGCAAGACGCTGACGACGCTGGCGCTGCTGCGGCACCTCACACGCGAGGGCATGGCGCTGCGCTCGGCCAAGGCGGGGCCGGACTATATCGACCCGGCCTTTCATGCGGCCGCCACCGGCCGCCCGTCGGTCAATCTCGATCCGTTCGCCATGCGCCCGGACTTCCTGCGCTCGCTGGCCTTTGCCGACACGCGCCCGCTCGTGGTCGAGGCCATGATGGGGCTTTACGACGGCGCGGCCGATGGGTCGGGCTCGGCGGCAGATCTTGCCGAGATGCTGGGCCTGCCGGTCGTGTTTTTGGTGGATTGCGCCAAACAATCCCATTCCATAGCGGCGCTTGTGCGCGGCTTTCGCGACCACCGACCGTCCCTCCGCTTTGCCGGCTTGATGCTGAACCGCGTCGGCTCTCTCCGCCACGAGACGCTGCTGCGAGACGCGCTCTCGCCGCTCGGCTTGCCGATCCTCGCCGTGCTCCCTGCCGACCCCGCCCTGGCCCTGCCCGAACGCCATCTCGGCTTGGTGCAGGCCGGCGAGCGGGCGGACCTCGTGGGCTTTCTCGAGCGTGCCGCCGACTGGATGGCGCGAGGGCTCCAGCCCGGCGCGCTGGACGGGTTGCTCGGCGAAAACCAGCGAGCGCCAGCGCTTGCCACGCCCCTGGCGCCATTTGGTGCGCATATCGCGGTGGCGCGCGATACCGCCTTCGCCTTCATCTACCCGCATCTTCTGGAAGGCTGGCGGCAGGCCGGCGCGGCGCTGTCCTTCTTCTCGCCGCTGGCGGACGACGGGCCGGCGGCGGAGGCCGATGCCGTGTTCCTGCCGGGCGGCTATCCCGAGCTTCATCCGGGCCGGCTGGCGGCGGCAAGCCGGTTTCGCGAGGGAATGCAGGCCGCAGCCCGGCGCGGCGCGCTGATCTATGGCGAGTGCGGGGGCTATATGGCGCTGGGCGAGGGGCTGGTGGATGCGCAGGGTATCAGGCACGAGATGCTCGGCCTCCTGCCGCTCGAAACCTCCTTCGCGCAGCGAAAGCGCCATCTCGGCTATCGTCGCCTCGCCCCTTTGCCCGGCGCGCCCTGGGCCTATGCGCTGACGGGGCATGAGTTCCATTACGCGACGATCCTGAGGGAAGGGGAGGCCGAGCGCCTGTTCGAGGCGCGCGATGCGCTGGGCGCCGATCTCGGCGCAATGGGCCTGCGGCGCGGGCGCGTCATGGGCTCCTTTGCCCATGTGATCGACGGGGTCGTGCCGTGAGGGAGGCGCTGCATCATGGCGGCGCGCTGGACGCGGCCATCGCCCGCTATGGCGGCGCGCGGGCCGATTGGCTGGACCTCTCCACCGGCATCAATCCCGCGCCCCCGCCCTTGCCCGCGCTCGACCCCGCGCTCTGGACGCGCCTGCCCGAGCGCGCGCTGGAAGAGCGGGCGCGTGGCGCGCTCAGGCGCTTCACGGGCGCGGGCGAAGGGGCGGGCATCGCGCTCGCGCCCGGCACGCAGGCGCTGATCGCGCTTCTGCCCCATCTCCTGCCGCCCGGCCCGGCGGCGGTGCTGTTTCCGAGCTACGAGGAGCATGGCCGCGCGCTGGCGCAGGCCGGGCATCAGGTCACCCGCTTTGCGGAGCTCGGCGACATCCCGCCCGAGGCCCGGCTTGTCACGCTCGTTTCGCCCAACAATCCGGACGGGCGGTGCTTCGACGCCGCATCGGTTCTGGCGCTGGCGGATAGGCTGGCGGCCTGTGGCGGGCTTCTCGTCCTGGACGAGGCCTTTGCCGACGCCGAGCCGGGGGCGAGCCTTGGGACGGCGGCCGGGCGGCCGGGGCTTCTCGTCCTGCGCTCCTTCGGCAAGTTCTTCGGCCTCGCCGGCCTGCGCTTCGGCGCGGCGCTGGGCGAGCCGGCGCTGACCCGGCGGATCGAGGCGCGCTTCGGCCCCTGGGCCGTGTCCGGCCCGGCGCTGGCGATTGCCGCCGCGCTGATGGAGGACGAGGCGGGCGTCGCTGCGCTGCGCGAGGGGATCGCCCGGCGCGCCGCCCTGACGCGGCAGGCGCTCGCGGCCGCCGGCCTCGCGCCGGTCGGCGGCACGGCGCTGTTTTCGCTTCTGTCGGTGCCGGATGCGGCCAAGCTCTTCGAAGGGCTCGCGCGCCGACATATCCTGACCCGGCCCTTTGCCTATCGGCCCGACTGGCTGCGCCTCGGCACGGTGCGGGACGAAGGGGAGGCCGAGCGGCTGAGGCAAGCTCTGCGCGCGGCGCTGGCCGAGGCGGGCGGCTGACCCGATGGTGCTTCTGCTCGCGACCTTGATCGACCGGCTGGTCGGCGACCCCGACTGGCTTTGGCGGCGCTGGCCGCATCCCGTCGTCTGGTTCGGCGCGCTGATCGGCGCGGCGGATCGCGGGCTCAATCGCCCCTCGCTCTCCTTCGCCGGGCGGCGAACTCTCGGGATCGTGTCCATTCTGGCGCTGGCGGGCCTCGCGCTCGGGGCCGGGCTCCTGATCCAACGCGCGCTGGCCCCCATTGGCTGGGCCGGGCTGCTCGTCGAGGCCCTCGTCGCCTCCGTGTTTCTGGCGCAGAAAAGTCTCGGCGATCATGTCGAGGCCGTGCGCGCGGCGCTGGAGCGCGAAGGTCTGGAGGCCGGGCGTCGGGCCGTGTCCATGATCGTCGGGCGCGACCCGAACGAGCTGGACGAGGCGGGCGTCTGCCGCGCGGCGATCGAGAGTCTGGCCGAGAACGCTTCGGACGGCGTCGTCGCGCCCTGGCTGGCGCTCGCCCTGTTCGGTTTGCCGGGGCTCTTGGTCTACAAGATGGTGAACACGGCCGACTCGATGATCGGCCATCGCTCCGAGCGCCATCTTGCCTTCGGCTGGGGCGCGGCGCGGCTGGACGATGTCCTGAATCTCGTGCCCGCCCGACTGACCGCGCTTCTCTTTGCCGGCATGGCTTGGATGGGCAGGAATGGCACGGCTGGGCGGAAAGCCTGGAAAACCGCATGGCGGGATGCGGCCACCCATCGCTCGCCCAATGCCGGCTGGCCGGAAGCGGCCATGGCCGGCGCGCTGGGCCTGTCGCTCGGCGGCCCGCGCCGCTATGGCGCGCTGGTGGTGGATGCGCCCTGCCTCGGCGCGGAGGGGCGGCGCGAAGCGAACCCGCAGGACATCGCCGCCGCGCTGCGCTTGTTCGGGTGGTCCATGAACGCGCTTCTCGCTGTCGCCGTGCTCGGGTCTCTCGTCTCGCTCGTTTAAGCGTGCCTCGCGCGGTCTCGCCGTGGCCGCTTTGGCTCCATGGCGTTGCTGCGAAACTTGGCCTTCACCGCCGCAGAGGCTGCGTTTGGTTTTGAAGCCCCGTCAAACCACTCGATCGACTTCTGCCCAACGCGGCCACAGCTTTGCCCGACCTTTGGGTGAAACAGCCTGACCGAGCCCTTGGAAAGCCGACGCCATGCCTGATTCGAAGCCGCCCGCACCCTTCGCCTCGCCGGGTCTCGCTCATGGCGCGGCCATGCGGCGCGGTGGGCCCCCCGGCCCCGCTCTCCTGCGCCAGAGCTTTGCCGACGCCGTGCGCACGCTGCCGCAGGTCGAGGCGATCAGCTTCGGCACCTCGGCCGAGGCAAAGGGACCGGGCGGCGCTGCGATCCGCGATGCCGGCGATCTCGCCCGCTTCTTCAACCCGTTTCAGGGCGAGGCCGATCCGCGCGGCCGCCCGGTCGGCGGCACGGGAACCACCACGATCAACGCCGAGGTGCAGAACTATCGCGGCGATTTCGGCGCGGGGAACCATGTCTTCGAGCAGGACGGCCTGCGCCTTCAGGCCAAGGTCGAGGCCGGCCGCTTCGACAGCTATCTGCGCGGCGACCTCACGCGCGCCCAAGGCGGCTTCACCAGCAACGCGCCGAGCGGCGCGGTGCCGACGCGCCTGTCGGATATCGGCCTGACGCCCAGCGATCTCGACCGTATCCAGGTGGGCGACGTCACGACCAACGGCCCGGTGGGGCTTGCCGCCGTGGCGGCTCTGGACCGCGCGGCCGGCACCATCACCTTCGATGCGCTGTCGGGCGGTGCGCGGGCGAACTACGGCGGCAATTTTCATCTGACCTTCACGCGCTTCGCCTTCGCGCCGCTCGAAGCCCCGGCCGCGATCGAGGAGGGAAAGACGCAGGAGGTGCGTTTGGCGCGCCCGCTGCCGACAAGCGTCGTGCCCGGCTGTCTCGTGCGTGGGGTCAAGCGCGGCCCCCAGCCGGTGAACGATCCGCGCAGCATGGCGCAGGCCGTGGTCGCCACGATCTCGGACGACCGGCGCACGGTTCGGTTCGACCGACCGCTCCACTTCGGCGCGGTGCTCCAGGCGGCGGAGGGGGACGGGCTTCTGTTTCAGCCCGGTCTCTGGTCCGGTCAAATCTGGTCGAAGCGCTCCTACGGGCCGCAGCGCGACGGCTTGTCGGCGCAGGCCATCCGCATCGAGGTGAGCTTTCCCGCAATGCCGGACGATCGCGGGATGCCGGCTTACAAGCGGGCCGATGTCGAGGCCCGGCTGAAATCGGGCGCGGGCATTCTCTGGGGTTATTGGCCGGCGCTCTGGCTCTTCACTTGGCGCCCCGGCCGGAACGGGCTCGGCCAGCGCATGCAGCCGAATGGGCGCAATGGCTGGGCAGAGGTGGACATTCTGGAAATCTTCACGCGGCTCGGCACCGGCCCCTCCGTCTGGACCGGCAATCTCCACGATCAGCCCTTCGAGCGCCAGACGGTGCCCTCGCCGCTCGGCGGCACTTGGCGCTCGCAGCCAGCCGACAAGAGGTTTTTGACGCCCGACGCCGCCTCGCTTCTGATGCCCAAGCCCATCACGGACGGGAAACGCCATTCCTTCGGCGTGTTGTGGACGCGCGACAGCGTGGTTCATTACATGGATGACCGGCCGATCTGCCTCAGCCAATGGCCGCTCAACGTGACCTACCCTCATCAACTCGGGATCAATCTCGCCTGCGGCTCGCTGGCGAGCGGCAATCCCGCCGCCCTGTTCTTCCCCCAGTCGCAGGGGGACGCCGAGGGCCAGTTCCTGACCGTCCATTCCGTGAAAAGCTGGGAGGCGTGAAGGGCAGCCCGACCGGACCCTTTCGCCTCCGTTTCGTGGCCAAGGTCGGCAGATGCCGACAAGATGTTCGGCCCTGCCGTTTGCAGACCGCCCGCCACCTTGCACCACAGGGATGCAGCGTCATATCGGCTGGCACATCATCTGGTCGGGGACCCACCGCTTGCGTGCCTTCGAAATTCTGACGCGCGTCGCCTTCGGCATCGCCAGCCTCACTCTCATGGCCCTCGCCGGAGCGCTGATCGCCTATGCCGGGATCGGCGTGTGGGACAGTTTCCTCGTTCCCGACCGCGACATCGGCACGACGGCCCTTCAGGCGGTGGGCTATACCGTGATCGCCACGGCCGTCTTCGATGTCGGCAAGTATCTTCTGGAGGAGGAGGCGATCCGGGGCCGGGAAATGCGCAATGCCGGCGAGGCGCGCCGCAGCCTGACGAAATTCATCTCCACGATCATCATCGCGGTTCTTCTGGAAGCGCTGGTCGCCGTCTTCGAAGCGGGCAAGCAGGACCCCCGCCTGATGATCTACCCGACCTTCCTGCTTCTGGCCGGCGCAACGCTCATCGTCGGTCTCGGCATCTACCAGCGCCTCAGCGCCGATGCGGAGGTGAAGGTCCGCGATCCCGTCGAAAACGACTGAGGGCCGAGGACAGAACCGTGGAGGGTTCTGTCCCCAGCACCCGAAGGCCTTGAGGCTCTCAGCCCTCCGACGGCTGGTCGGGCAGCCCTGGCGAGCGGCGGGCGGGTGTGCCTGCGCCACCTCCGCCTCCGCCTCCCGGTGTTTCGTCCGGCTCGCGCGGCTGGATGAAGCCGTCCTCGCCGATCGGGTCGGGCAGGATCGGGTCGGGCGCATTGCGCTCCGGGCTATGGGGAATGTTCGACATGCTGGGGCGTCCTCCGGCTGGGGGCAAGGCGATGCAGGCGATGTTACGGGCCGCCGGCGAGCGAGCCCATCACGACCATGGCAAGGTCGTCGAGATCGACGGGGCCATGGATCACCACCTTGTCGGGTCCGGGCTCAACGGTCAGCCTGTCGTCCGCGTCGGCGCTGGTCTCGGCCTGTCGCTGAAGTTCGGCCAGAAGGGCCTCACGCACGGCCTCGTTGCCGTCCTCTCTCATCGCTGGATGCCCTCGCGCACGGCGCGCGGCGTCGCGCGCAGGTCGGGCCGCTGATCGGGCAGGGGCGCGCGCCCTTCCGCGATGTCGCGACGCCCATCCTCCTGAAGGCGGGCGTCGCCGGTGATTTCGGCGACGATTTCCTTGGCGGTGCCGCCGATGCGCTTGCCGAGCGCTGCGATCGGATGGTCGCTCATCGTATCTCTCCTCGGGTTCGGAAGGAGCAACGAGAAACGCGCCGATCGGTTCGCCTGAGGTTTACGAACGGGCCACCGAATGGGAGAAGATGTCCTCCTCGTCCCAGCCGAGAAGATCGAGCTTGGCGCGGGTCGGCAGGAAGTCGAAGGCGGCCTTGGCGAGTTCCATGCGGTCCTCGCGCTCCAGCCGCTGCAGAAGAACGCCCATCAGATCGTGGAGATAGAGAACGTCCGAGGCGGCATAGTCGAGCTGCGCTTGGGTGAGCGTTTCGGCCGCCCAGTCCGAGGATTGCTGCTGCTTCGACAGATCGACGCCGATCAGCTCCTTGGCAAGATCCTTCAGCCCGTGCCGGTCCGTGTAGGTGCGCACGAGGCGCGAGGCGATCTTGGTGCAGAAGACCGGCTGCGTCATGACGCCGAACGCATGATAGAGCGCGGCGATGTCGAAGCGGGCGTAGTGGAAGATCTTCACCTTCGACGTGTCGGCCAGAAGCTTGCAGAGATTGGGCGCCTCGCGCTGGCCCTTGGCGATCTGCACGACATCAGCTGTGCCGTCACCCGGCGAAAGCTGCACGACGCAGAGCCGATCGCGGCGCGTGTCGAGGCCGAGCGTTTCGGTGTCGATGGCGACGGAACCGGTGTAGCGGGACAGGTCGGGCAGGTCGCCCTTGTGGACGCGAATGGTCATGACGCGGGAACTCCGAGGCGAAGGCCCCGCGCGGCGCGGGGCGAGGATTCATCCCCCCGTCGCCTACAGCATCCCCGAAAAAACCGAAACGCATTTTCGTCCCGTAGCCGGCACTGGAAGCGGTCCTGAGCGTTGTCGCCCCGGTTGGATCGCGATAGGGGTCGGCCATCCATGGATGGGGTGTTGCGATGCGAGCCATGATCTTCGAACGTTTCGGCGAGGCGCCCGGCATTCGCGCCGTGCCGGACCCGACCCCCGCCCCCGATGGCGTGGTGATCGAGGTCAAGGCGACGGGCCTGTGCCGCAGCGACTGGCACGGCTGGAAGGGCCATGACAGCGACATCCACCTGCCGCATGTGCCGGGGCACGAGTTCGCCGGGGTGATCTCGGCCGTGGGCCGGGACGTCAGGCGCTTTCGCGTCGGCGAGCGCGTCACCGTGCCCTTCATCGCCGCCTGCGGCCATTGCGGCGAGTGCCGCGCGGGGCATCAGCAGGTCTGCGAGGCGCAGTTCCAGCCCGGCTTCACCCATTGGGGCTCTTTTGCCGAATTCGTCGCCATCGAGCGCGCCGACGCCAATCTCGTGAGCCTGCCCGAGCAGCTCGACTTCGCCACCGCCGCGAGCCTCGGCTGCCGCTTCGCCACCTCCTTCCGCGCCGTGGTGGACCAGGGCCGGGTCAAGGGCGGGGAATGGGTGGCCGTGCATGGAAGCGGCGGCGTCGGCCTCTCGGCCATCATGATTTCGGCCGCGCTCGGCGCGCGGGTCGTGGCCATCGACATCGCGCCCTCCAAGCTGGCGCTGGCCCGCGCCATGGGTGCCGAGGCGGTGATCGATGCCAGCGAGGTGGCGGATGTGCCCGAAGCCGTGCGCGAGATTACGGGCGGCGGCGCGCATGTCTCGCTCGACGCGCTCGGCCATTCGCAGACCTGCTTCAACTCCATCCGCTGCCTGCGCCGGCGCGGGCGACATGTTCAAGTCGGGCTGATGCTGGGCGAGCATACGACGCCGCAGATCCCGATGGCGCAGGTGATCGCGCACGAACTCGAGATCTACGGCAGCCATGGGATGCAATCCTGGCGCTACGAGGCGATGATGGGCATGATCACGTCGGGCAAGCTCGCCCCGCAGCGGCTGATCGGCGAGACGCTGAGCCTGGAGGATGCCGTGCCGGCCTTGATGGCGATGGACCGGCAGGCACCCGATGGCATCGCCATCATCGACCCGCGCGCCTGAGGCGCGGGCATGTCGCTGCTCTCCTGGTCCTATATCCGGCGCACCTATCTCACCCGGCCGACGCTTCTGCGCGTCGTGCCGACGGGCGCGGTGCTGCTGACCGGGATCGTGGCGACGACCTGGACCCATTCGCTCCTGAACCAGCAGCGCGACCTCGTGGTCCATACGCACGAGGTGATCGAGACCACCAAGGATGTGCTGATCGGTCTCGACGATGCCGAGACCGGCCAGCGCGGCTATCTTCTCAGCCGCGACCGACGTTACCTCGAACCCTATGACAGGGCGCTGGAGCGGTTGGGGGATCTGAGATCGCGCCTGCGCCAGCAAATCTCCGACAATGGCGAGCAGGTCTCGCGTGTGGATGGCTTGGGCGGGTTAATCGATCTCAAGCTCGCCGAGATGAAGGACTCCATCGCGCTGCACGACGAGGTCGGCTTCGAGGCGGCGCGCCGACGCGAGATCGCCATGATGGAACGCGCGACGATGGACCAGATCCGCGCGGTGATCGGCGCGATCACCGAAGGGGAGAAAAGCCTCCTATCCATCCGCTCGGCCGAGGTGGACGAGGACGAGAACCGGGTTCGGATCGTCGCTATTCTGATCGGCCTCGCCTCGCTTCTGACGCGAACCGGCGTTGAACTGTATCTGGCCCGCAAGGGATTGGATGTTCGTATCGTTGTTCGGCATCCCCATGAAAAGCCGTGACGAAATGTCGCTCTTCGGCAACGATCTTTACTGATCGATAGCCAGCTTTCGACTTCCTGCCGCTTCGTCAGTTCCTCCTTGAACGTAATCGACTACCTTTCACCCAGCCGGCGTGGGGATGCGGGCTGTTGGGGGGCATCGTGAAACAGGTTGAGGAGACTGAGACGCGGCAGGTCGCGGCCTTGCCGGTGTATGTCACCCCGGAAGGGCGCGTGCGCGTCGGGTTGGTCACATCGCGCGAGACGCGCCGTTGGATCGTTCCCAAGGGCTGGCCCATGGAGGGCTTGCGCGACGACGAGGCGGCCGGCATCGAGGCCAAGGAGGAGGCCGGCCTGCGCGGCAAGATGCTGCGCGAGCCGATCGGCACCTATCATTACTGGCAGCGCACCCGCACCCATTTTCGCTATGTCGCGGTGACGACCTTCGTCATGCAGGTGCGGGAGCAGAAGAAGAAGTGGAAGGAAAAGGCGCAGCGTGAGTTCGAATGGGTCACGCTCGTCGAAGCCGTCGATCGCCTTCAGGAAGGCGAACTCGCCTCGCTGGTAGCCGGCTTGCCGCAGAACGCGGCGGCTTGGAAGTTCCTGCACGAGGGCAAGACCATGCTGGCACCGAAGGGCGCGACGCGTAAGGCCGAACTCGCCTGATCGGCGCGTATGCGGATCGCGCAAAGATGCGCTCGCCACTTTTGCTCTTCTTTGCCCGAGACGCCCGTTTACGCCTTCACCCGTTTGCGCCTTCAGGGGAAAGCGCGGGATGCCGACATCCTATCCTTAGGGCCGTCGCTCCCATGACGTCGTGCCGGTCTTCTCCTCTTCGAGGCTCTTGCCCTCGTCGTGTACGGAAAGAAGCGCTCAGACCTTGAAGGCGCTGGGGCAGAGGTCGGTGAGCGTGCAGCGGTCGCAGGCCGGCCGCCGATAGTGGCAGATTTTCTGCCCGTGCAGCATCAGGATTTCGTGGTTGTCGTAGAGCGCCTGCGCGCTCCAGTCCGTCGGCAACTGCGCCCGCAGGATGGCATGGGACGGGCCGACATCCACCTGCGGCCCGATCAGCGCGAGACGCTGGGCGACGCGGTGGTGATGGCTGTCCACCGGTAGGGCCGGCATTCGCAGCACGGAGAAGGACAGAACCGCCGCGCTCGTCTTCGGCCCGACGCCGGGCAGGGCTTCCAGCCAGCGCCGCGCGGGTTCGACCTCCAAGCCGGCCAGGAAATCGAGGTCGAGCTTTCCTTGGCGATCGCGCAGGGCTCGCAGGATCTCCTGAAGCCGGGGAGCCTTGAGTTCGGGCCAGCGCACGCCCTGAATCAGTTCTTCCACCTCTCCCGTCTCGGCCTCGATCATCGCATCCCAATCCGGGAAGCGAGCCCGCAGAGCCTTGAAGGCGCGCCCGGAATCGGCGTTGCGCGTGCGATGCGACAGGAGCGAGGAGATCAACTCGCTGACCGGATCGAGCGAGTGGAAATAGGGGATCGGGCATTCATAGGTCTGGCAGAGCCGGCGATGCACCTCCAGCGCCTTCTCCCGCAGGGCCTCGTCAGGTGGAGCCCGCGCGGGCTCGGCGGCGGGAGCGGGCTCCCGCAAGGAGGCGGTGGAAGCCTTTGCGCGCGGTCGCCGCGCTGGCGCAGGCTTGAAAAGGGCGGGGGCTGGATCGTTCGGGCGCATATCCCGGAAATTTGCGGGCGCGGCCGAGCGTTCCGCTTGCGCCCCCGCGGCCCTTTGACTCAAGGGGCGGCTCTCGTAGGCTTGCGGCGTTCGAGGCGAGGTCCGGCTGGGACGAGTGACGATCATATGAGGATCGAGCGAAGAATCGCCTGATCCTTCGAATTGCCCAGCCGAGCTTTCCTGGTCTGGAAGCTGCTACTTGGCGCTTTGCGGCGCGACGGCACCGGGCGGGATCACCGGCGTCGTGTTCGGATCGGGATCGGGCACCGGGGCAGCCATGTCGGGATCGCCATCCATCTGGGGCATGAGGACGCTTTCGCAATCATCAAGCTGATCGGTCAGCATCTGCTCGTCCGATGTGGTCCCGGCCGATGGGTTGGCGGGATCGACCGTGCAGCTTTCGGCCGGCGAAGGAGCCTCTTCGTCGGGCGCTGCGGCCTGAGGAGCTTGCGGCGCCTGAACGGGCGGGGCGGGGGGCGGCACCTGCGCGAAGGCCGCGCCCGACAGGAGGACAAAGGCCACCGAGGCGGCCAGAAGGGATGGGATGCTGCGCGCAGTCATGGTTGCGAATCTCCTTCGCGGGGCTCGGGCCGATCTTGCCGCCGATCCGATCCGAATTGAGGCGGAGGCCGGAGGGGCCGACCAAAAAGGCGGCACGGTGCCGGTCTCTCGCCGGATGGACTTATGGCTGCCTTACCCTCAACGCTTCAAGCGGGCTTCGGGCTCCCTCTGAACGGAGGGGGAAGGAGTTTGGGCGTCCGCCGTTGAAGGCTGTCGCGCCCTTTAGCGGCGTCGGACGTGGTGTTCACAGCGCATGGAGGGGTGGCGAAGCGCCGAGCGTGGGCGGCGACGCCTTGCCCTTCGCGTTACAGAAGCCAGCTCAGAAGAAGCGGCGCAAGAAGCGCGGTGACGAGGCCGTTCAGCGCCATGGCGAGGCCGGCGAAGGCACCGGCCACATTGTCCACCTGAAAGGCGCGCGCCGTGCCGATACCATGCGAAGCGAGGCCCGCCGCGAAGCCGCGCGCCGCATAGTCGCGGATGCCGAGCGCGTTCATCAAGGGCGTCACGATGATCGCGCCGATCACCCCGGTCGCGATCACGAAGACGGCGGTCAGTGTCGGGTCCGCGCCGAGCCCTTGCGAGATGCCCATGGCAATGCCGGCCGTCACGGATTTGGGTGCCAGCGCCAGGACCAGTGACGAGGGGAGATGGAGGAGAGACGCGAGCGCGACGGTGGAAGCAATGCCCGCAGACGCGCCGACGAAGAGCGCCACAAGGATGGGGGCCAATGTCTCGGCAATGACGCGTCGGTTGCGATAGAGCGGAACGCCGAGCGCGACGGTGGCCGGCCCGAGCGCGAAATGGATGAACTGCGCCCCCTCGAAGTACGTGACATAGGGCGTGTCGCTCGCCTCCAGAACGGCGACCACGAGGATGATGGCCAGAAGCACCGGGTTCGCCAGAGGATGGAAGCCGGTGAAAGCGGCCAGACGCCGGGCCAGAAGAAAGGCGCCGAGCGTCACGGTCAGCCAGAGAAGGGGGCTGGCCGACAGATAGACCCAAAGCTCGAACAGGCTGACGGGCGCGGGAGCGGGCGCGGCGTTCACGAGCGCCGCTCCGAGGCGAGGCGCACGAGACGGAAGGCGGCGACCGTGACCAGCATCGTGATTGCCGTCGAGCCGACCAACGTCAGCACGATGCCGAACCCGTTCTGCAGGATCAGATCGAGCTTGCCGGCGACGCCGACACCGGCCGGCACGAAGAGCACGCCGAGATACAGCAGCAACCCGTCCCCCGCTTCCTCCACCGATCGTGTCCGGGCCTGGACGCGTTCGTTCGAAAACCGCTCCGACAGCGCGAGATAGACGATCAGCAGGAGAATGCCGATCACCGGGCCTGGCACCGGGCCTGAGGTTACGTGGCGGATGGCTTCTCCCAGCAATTGGCAGGTGAGAAGAACAAAGAGGCCGTAGAGCATGATCCGCCTTCGGGATTGTCGGGACACCAGCGTGGAGCGCCCGGCTTTCGCTGGACGGGCGCAGCGCCGGGTGGCGGTCAAGATCGCGCTTCGGCCCAAGCCAGACAAGCCGGCGTAGCGGCATCCGTCCCATGCGTTCAACGCAAGTCTTGGGGCTTCGCTATGCGCAAGCCTAAGGGCTTTGAGCGAGCATTCTATGAGGGAGATGAGCGTGGGGCCGAACCTGAGCGGTAGTCCGAAGAGGTCGCACGAGCCGAACCCGCAAAATCTTGTCCGGTGCGAACGCATTGCCGGAGCGGCGTTGACCGGCTCCGTCAGGGCTTCTGCGGCACCAGAAGCAGGATGTCCAACTCGCGTTCCCAGGGCGGCGACCAGTTCTCGGCTTCCATGCGAAAGGTGGTGGGGCCGATCTTGCGGACGTTCTCGCCGCAGAAGGACACGAGGTTCTTCGGGTCGCCCTTGTCCACCGTCAGCGTGAAATGGCCGACCGTCCCAGCCCAGTTGGCGCCCGTGGACCAGATGTAGGAAATCCAGTTCTCCACATAGGGATAGCTCGTCCAGGTGCCGTCCTTGACGCCGGAGGCCTTGAGGCGAGCGAGGATGTCATCGCCCAGACAATATTTCTGGCGGGTGGCGGCCAAGCGAGCCGGCCCGTCCTCCGTCTCGTTCAGGAAGCTCACGCCCGCGGTCGCGCCGAGGCTCGGCTTGTAGCGATGCTCGACGGTGACGGTTTTCCCCGCGGGAAAACTCGCGTGCCAGCTATAGGTCGAGCGCAGGAGCCAGATCGGGATATCGTCGATGCGGGTCTTCCCCTCCTCCTCGTATTCGGTCGGCATCACGAGGCCGAGCCCGCGCAGGGTGCGCCGGGTCGGCTCGTCCAGCGCCTGGACCGCGTCGTGCGTGGCGGCGAGATGCGGGACCAGCGGAATCTTGTGATCCAGGAGAACCTGCGTCCGCTCGATCCCGGCCGCGAAGGCGTAAGGGTGGAAGGTCGCCGAAACCGGCTTTCCCTCGAATGTCGTCGTGAAGCCGAAGAGATTCTGCGGATCGTCCGTCGGCACGCTGGTCATGAAATCCATGCTGCCTTCGATGTCGGGCATCGGAAAGGCGACCAGCACGTCCTCGTCGTCGGGGCCATTATTGTGGAATTGATAGGTGATGCGGATTTCGTCGGGCGAGACGAAGAGATCTTCCGAGCGCATCTCGATCCGGTCGGATCGCACGAAGGTCAGGCCCTGCGTGCCGAGCTGGGCCATCGTGTCGTTGGCGAGCGCGAGGTCGAGCGGCAGCGCGAAAAGCAGTGCCCCGGCCAGAGCCTGACCGGCCCGTGCTCCCATCCCGTTCCTCATAGGCCCATCCCCCCCTTGTGCCGCACTCGCGAGCCTATCGCGGGCGCGGCGGTTTCGCCATGGCGCGCCGGCTTTCAAAGCCGGGGGAGACGGTGTCAGAGCGTCGGCAGCGCGCCGACGATGCGCAGCGACAGGCCCTCATGCGGGTCGAGCGAGATCTTCAACTTGCCGTCCTCGCCCAGATCGCCTTCGATCGTTTCGGCGATCATGTCCACCACCGGGCCAGGACGCACGTTGGAGAGTTCGATCACCTCTTCCACGGGGCTCAGGCTGAAGTTCAGCGCCGTCAACTGCGTGCCGCGCCCGTCCGGCAGCTCGTGCACCATCACGAGAAGGCCGGGGCTGGTGACGTCGGGAATGGCGGTCTGGCGCGCGGCGGCGATGCCATAGGCGTCGCGGACCTGGAGCAGGCGCTTGAGGCGCGAGGCGAAGGAGTCCGGGTTCTCCAGCTGCTCGTAGAGCGAGCCGTAGAGCGAGCGGGCGCGTGGAATTCCGCCTGCCGAATAGCGCGAGCCGGGCGCGGCATTCGTCAGGTCGTAGGCCCCGCGCTCGATCCAGCGCGTGTCGCCGTCGCGCATGAAGTCGGCCACCTGTTCGGGCTCGAGCGGCAGGGCGCCCACGAGATCCCATCCCGACAGCGCGAAGACGCCCGGCTGATAGGCATTGTACATGGCAAGCAGGAGATGGGCCTTCTGGATCGCGGCGATCTCCTCGTCGCCGATGGTCGAGAGATCGCTGATGCCGAGCGCGGCCGCCACCACGCTCGCCGTGGTGCAGGCGACGCCATTGGTGACGAAGCGCAGATTATAGGGCGCCGAGGGGCCGCTCAGCTTCTCGTACATGGTCTCGCGGATATGCGTGCGCAGCGTGCGGCCCTGCCAGGTCTGGCCCTGGAACGTGTAGATGTCGTTGGCGTGCAGGGTCCAGAAATGCACGAGTTCGAGCGTCAGCTCGTCGTGATTCTGGAGCGCATGGATCAGTGAAGCCGGGTCGATCCCATATTCATGCACCGTGCGCAGCATCATGCGCAGAAACTCGGTGTCGCCAGTGAGCAGGGCGTGCTGATAGGCGGGCCGCGTGATGAAGTCGTAGGATAGGTCCGCCCCGCCCTTGGACATGACGGCGATGTCGTCCACCGTCAGATTCAATTCCTGGAACGAGAAGCCGCCCGCCTTGCGGATCATGCCTGCCAGAAGCTGGTTGCCGACCACCGACAGCGGATGGCCCTCCGACCAGGCCGGCCCGTCCGTGCGCTTTTCGACGCCGAGGAAGCCGTTGGCGTCGAGGCGCAGGCCGCGCGCGCCCATCTGGTCGATGGAGTGGAGCGCATCGCCCGTGATCATCTGCTGGGCCGCGAAGGACGGGTCCAACCAGTTGAGGCTCGGCTGGCCTTCCTTGAAGTAGTGGAGATAGACCCAGCGGCGCGAGACGCCATCGACGCCGACGATCGGCCCGGTGGCGCTCCAGTCGGTTTCCTTGACGCCCGGCTCGAAGAAGATGACGCGCTGAAGCTGGCCGACGATATAGTTCTTCTCGCGCAGCGTATCGACGATTGGCGGGGGTAGATTCACGGCATCGCGCCCTTCGGGCACGTCCGGCAGGAGAGCCCAGTCTTCCTCCTGAATCTCGACCATATGATACAGGCCGGGATAGTCGCCATATTTCATTTCCGCGAGGCGGAAATCGGCGCCCTTGCCGGTATGCGCCGGCACGACGTCATCGATCACGACGGCATTGTGCGCCGCCGCCATGCGGCTGAGGGCGACATATTCCTCGCTCGTGCCGAAGGCGGGGTCGATGTCGAAGCTGATCCGGTCGAAATTGCCGTCGATCGTGGGCGAATAGCGCCCGTCCTTGTAGCCGCCGGCGCGCTTCATCGGGCCGGTGTGGATGCCGCGCACGCCGATCGAGGAAAGCGCCGACCAGAGCCGCTGTTCGCCCAGCATGGACAGGACGCTGTTTCCGTCGCGCGTCACGATGGAGGCGGGATAGGCGGTGAACCAGACGGGCGCGACGGCCGAGGCCACGCGCGGGCGCGTTTCGGCGTAGGGGCGCTGCCACAGCCGGCCCTGGCCACCATATTTCTCGGCGGCGGACTTGGCCTGACGCAGCATCGACATTTCGACAAGCGCTTCAATGGTCTCGTTCATCGGCATATCGCTGGCGGCCCTCGTGTCGTCCTGATGCGGAAGGACCAAACGCGGCCCGGAGGGGAAGTTTCCGCGCCAGCACGATCTTTCAAGTCTTGACGATGCCGATCTCTTCATGAGCGAAGGTATTCGGGAAACCGTTTGGCGAGGCGTTTGCGCGGATCGGGAACGCGCGGAAGGCTTGGTGCAAGCCAGCGTTTCACTGCGACTGAGCCGGCTTCAAGGGCAGAGCCCGCCCCGTTGATCGGCAGGCTCGGATCAAAGACGGGGGTCGGAATAGCCGTTGACCGCTTGCGCCGCTTTTGGTTCCCCAGCCTCGCGGAATTCCAGCGGAATCGCCTCATCATATCCCAGGCACCGCGCGAACTCGGCCAGAAGGGCAGGGTCGAGATGCCCACGCCACTGGAACATGCGCGAAAGCGCCTCGTCCGCATGCCAAGCCTTGCGATAGGGGCGCACCGATGTCACCGCGTCGTAGATATCGCAGATCGCCGCGATCCGCGCATGATGGCTGATCTCCTCGTCCGCCAGCCCGTCCGGGTATCCCGTGCCGTCGAGGCGTTCGTGATGATGGCGGCAGACATCGAGAACAAGCTCGGGCATGTCGGGATGGGCGCTCAAGATGCGGCATCCCTCCTCCGGATGCGTGCGGATCAGGTCCATCTCGGCCTCGGTCAAGCCCGAGGGCTTCAGAAGGATGGAGGAGGGGATCGCGACCTTGCCCACGTCGTGAACGAGGCCCGCCATGCCGATGAGATGCAGTTCCCCTTCATCCATGCCCAGATGGCGACCGAAGCGCACCATCAGCGCGCTCACCGCGATGGAATGGAGGAATGTGTAGGAATCGGTGGACTTGATGCGCGTGAGGCCGATCAGGGCGGTGGGATTGCTGTTGAGCGAGGTGATGATTTCCTTGGTCACGCTGAGCGCCACATGCGGATCGACCTTCCGGCCCATGCGCGCGTCGCCCATCAGCCGGCTCATCGCCTGCTTGCAGTTGCGCAGCGTTCGCTCGGCCCGGCGTTGTTGGAAGGTCAGCTGCGACAGCGTGAGTTGCGAGAGCGCGCCCGCGCCAATGGCCGATGCCTTCTGCCCCTCGACGGCCAATGGTCGAACCGGCGTGCTTCTGCTGTCGTCAATGATAACGGACGCCACACGGCTGGCTTGAAGCCGAGCCAAATCCCTTGGCTTGGTCAGTAGGAACTGCGTTTTCCAAAACGGGTGATCCGTCCAACTGCCATCGAAGCCCACAATATACATTCCCAATCTGGCATCATGGGGCGATATCTGTCGGATCATGGCGAGTCTGGCTAATATAGGAGGAGGTGATACTGAGTGAAATTCCAAGGATCCTTGGAATATTGATCAGGATAGCCTGTATTGGTTCATGAGCCGTTACGTCTGCGCGTGGCCGATCGCCACTAGCCTGCGTTTCTACCTTTGGGGAATGCGGGCGTTTCCAATGGCGAAATCTTGTGGGCCGCGCCGACGGGAGCCGTAAGCCGAGCGTTCTGAGAAGGGGTGGGCAAAAAATTAGCGTTGGCGTTAAAGGGTTTTCAGCCCTTTTCTGTTTCACGTGAAACATGCGGCCGAGTCGCGGTCGAGCGTCAGCCTAGAAGATCGTCCGGCTTGACACGAAAATGCTGGGCCAGACGCAAGAGCGCCTTTGGCGGAATATCGCGCCTTCCATCTTCCACGGCTTTCAGCATCTGAACCGGCAGGTTCGTGGCGCGCGCCAAGGTCTCGATCGTTTCTCCATCCGTCGTCCGCAAGCGGCGAACATTGTCTCCCAAAGCCATCCTGTTCCTTTCTTCAAACGGTCTGCGCGTCTCCGCTGCGCTTTCTAACGCGCTGGCGCCTGTTTCGACATCGGGAGCCGAATGGAAGCCTTCCGCGGCCTTGCGGCTCGTGTCTCGCATTTCGGGTCAATCTGCCCCGTTTTCGAGCGGGCGCGGCCGATTGCCCCGAATCCGCACGGGCTCCGTGAGGCTGTGAGGTCGCCTCTCGTGATGCCGCAAGAGTCACCGATGTCTTAAGCGGAACGATCTTTTAACCCTCTTCGGTAACCATAAGCACATGAGGGGCGA
>NZ_BBWM01000067.1:0-68595 GCF_001463805.1 Aureimonas sp. D3
TCTCATACCAACGGGTGTTGGTTCTGACTCGTATGGGATTCCCAACGTCCTCTTGATCTGCATCATGATGGCAAACGGAGGTTTGCCATGGCGACGCCCATTCCGCTTCGCACCGACTTTGATGGTCCAGGCCTGCGCCGGCTGGCGCGGGAGACCAAGGACGCCAACCAAACCCGCCGACTTCTGGCGCTTGCAGCGATCTACGATGGTGGCTCGCGCATCGATGCGGCCCGGATCGGCAGCGTGACGCTTCAGATCGTGCGCGACTGGGTGCTGCGGTTCAACCATCGCGGTCCAGCCGGGCTCGTCAACGTCAAAGCGCCGGGCAGTCCCTCCAAACTCAACGAGGCGCAGCGCCTTGCGTTGGCGAAGATCGTCGAGAGCGGCCCCATCCCGGCGGTCCACGGCGTGGTGCGCTGGAGGCGCAAGGATCTCGTGCAGTGGATCTTCGAGGAGTTCGCCATCTCGCTGGACGAGACCACGGTCGGGCGCGAGTTGAAGGCGCTCGGCTTTGCCAAGCTGTCGGCCCGTCCGCGCCACTATGCGCAGAACGAGTTCGAAGTGGAGGCTTTCAAAAAAGCTTCCCGGCCGAGTTGGCGGCCATCCAGGCCAAGCTCCCGCCGTGCACCGAGATCGAACTCTGGTGGGCTGATGAAGCCCGTATAGGCCAGAAGAACAAGATGACCCGCCGTTGGGCCCGGCGCGGCACGAGACCGTCTGCCCCGCACGACCAGCGCACCATGTGGGCCTACATCTTCGGCGCGGTCTGTCCCAAGAAGGGCAAGGGTGCAGGCCTCGTCCTGCCCTACTGCGACACCGGCTCGATGAACCAGCATCTGGCGGAGATCTCGCTCGCCGTCGATCCCGGCGCCCATGCCGTGCTGATCCTGGACCGCGCCGGCTGGCACATGACGCAAAAGCTCGTCGTGCCTGCCAACATCACGCTGCTCTTCCTGCCGCCGCGTGCGCCCGAACTGAACCCGGTCGAGAACGTCTGGCAGTTCATGCGTGACAACTGGCTCTCCAACCGCGTCTTCATCGACTACGACGATATCGTCGCCCATTGCTGCGAGGCCTGGAACAAGCTCGTCAATCAGCCCTGGAAAATCATCTCCATCGGCATGCGAGACTGGGCACATCGGTTCTGATCAGTGCCCGTTGGTATAAGGTGCTGGCCCCGGCCGAGGTCGTGTGGAACGATCCGATGCCGACGCTCGCGGCGTATGGCTTCTACATGCTCGACGTCTATTGGATCGCGGCCGAGCACGGCGCTTACCCGGCCTTGCCGCCGATGTATCAGGCCGGCGAGAACGGTGCGGAGAGATGACGACGGACTATTCCGTCGCTGGTCGCCCCACCGGATCGGGGACGGCGTCCGCGATCGGCGGGTCGTTTGGTCCCGCCATGTTCATCGGTAAGGGCTGGGCGGGGCAGGCCTGCCCGATCCTGTTCGCCGACAGCATTACGGATCAGACGTCGGTTTCCGCCAAGCTCGCCGCAGGGCGCGGCGATGCCGGGTATCTTCAGCAGGCTCTCGGGGACGTCGCCAGCGGTCCCATGAACTGGATGACCACTGCCCGCTATTCGTCCAACTTCTTCGCCACGATGCGAAATGGCGTCAGCACTGACTCAACGCCCACCGACGCCAAGAGCGTGATCGACTTCATGGCCGACGCCTGCGCGCTGGTGCAGCCTGAGCCCATGTTCGACGTCGCGATCTCCGCCCACGGCCGGAACAACCTTTCCACCAACCAGACCTTCGCCGCCATGCAGACCTTGGTGGAAGAATTTTCCGCCAAACTGCAATCGCGCTTTCCCGGCATACCTCTTGTGCAGCTTGCGACACCGCCAGCGGTCTCGGTTCCGGCCAATAGCTACATCACGCCAGGCGTCACGCAGACCCCCGCCGGCGCAGGGAACTCGGCAGGGGGGACCATCCAGCGCTGGCGGGACTGGATCGTCGGCAACGGTGGGGGAACGATCGAGAACACAAGCCGGGCCGCGCCGACCTTCATTGGCATCGATCCCTGGTCGGACAGCCGAGATCCATCCGACTTCGGGAAATGGGTCGTGGATTCTTGGCAGGCCACTCTGCTTGAGGCTGTGACAGCCAACAGCACGAACGTCGTCCAACTCTCTGACAAGCCGGACATTGGCGACACCTTGGCCTTCGAGTCGGGGACGTCGAATTTCGAAACGGGCACTCGCATGTTCACCGTCGCATCCGTCGTGCCGAGGCAGGGCGGAGGATGGACGGTGACGGGTGCCGGTGGCGCACGAAACTCGCAGGCCGATGCGACGGCCCCGAATGTCAACGGCAGGCTCGCCAAGGCCCACGATGTCGGCGCGATCGTCAACCGTGTCGCATTCGGTGACTCGCCCGGCGCAAACGTCGTCCACCCGGCCCACAAGTATCAGCAACTCGCGAAAGAGCGGATCATCCCGTTCAAGGCCGCCATCCGGGCGGCAGCTCGGGCCTTCATGCCGACGACGCGGACTGATCTCACAGCACCCCCCACCGGCACCGCCTTCGTCACCACCAAAGGCTCCGATCTCGTCACGTCCGGCGGCGAGCCTGTCTACGTAAAGGTATCCTGACCATGCCCGATCTCGATCTCCTTCTCGCCGATCGCAGTCTTGCCGGCGACCTTGCGTTGAAGGTGGCGCGCAACGCCATTCGCCAGTGCCGTTTCGCGACCTACTCGCATAGTTTCGAGGCGTTCGGGCAGAACCGCATCGCCTCGGGCGCGGGCTTCGTCAGCATCGCCGAGCCGCGCGGCTCGCATTTTTGGCTGCAAGCGTTCATGGGTCCGCGCTTCGTGGCCCCTCGCATGACGACGGGAAAGCACGGCGGCAAGTCTACGACGTTCATGGCCGATGACGCACAGCTTCTGCCCTTCGTGGCGGAGTGCAAGGCCAACAGGATCAACACCGTCCTGTTTTTCGGGGTCGTCAACGACAGCATTTCGACGCTGTCGGACACCGACCGGCTCATCGCCAACATCACCAAGATCAGCAAGGCCATTACGGACGCCGTCATCCTTTTCCTGATCACGGATGACCTTCCGGCTGGGCCGGGTAGCACGACAAGCTACACCCGCGATGCCTCCAAGCTGGCGGGGCTCAACCGCTATCAGCGATGGGCCATGTTCGAGCTGCCGAACCTCAATCCGCTGGTTCTGCCGATCCCGATCTACCATCGCTTCGTGAACCGCGCCGGTACGACCGGCGTCCCGGTCGATAACTCGATGTTTGACGGCGCGGACCTGATGCACCCCAACGTCAAGGGTCATGCGCGCTATGCCTTGCCGATCTACAACGTACTGAACGCCCTGTTCCCAGCGCGCCCGGAATTGGCGAACATCGACAATGCGAGCGGCTACAACGCGACCTTGAACAAGCGCGGATCGCTCATCGGCAATGGCATGATGGACGGCGACAACGGCTCTGGACGGTCGACCAATTGGGGCTCTGGCGGTCCCGCGAGCGGTCTCACGGCGGTCATGTCCAAGCTGGTGGACCCCGATGGCACGCCGGTCCAGCAGGTGGCCATTTCGGGCACCGCTACGGCGGTTGGCGACTTCCAGTTCACCCGCACGTCTGGCACCGGGAATTTTGAGCCCGGCGACACACATTTGGGCGAGGCCTACATCCTCATCAAGAAGAGCGATACGGCCACCGGCTATGTCAATCTGCGCGGCGTCCTCTTGCAGGCCGCGTGCTCGCACTCATCGCCATCCGCCAACTACAACGGTCAGGCTGGCAACGTGATCGCCAACGATCCATTCCCGACGGATCTCGACTGGTCGCAGTTCAATGGCGGCAAGGGTCTGTATTTCCGTACGCCGGAAGAGGTCATCGGTGCATCCTGGCCCGCGACCTCGCCGTTCTGCCAGCTCACCATCAAGCTGACGATCGACGCCGCAGCCGCGACTGACATCGTGATGCAGGTGCGGCAGGCGGACTGGCGCAAAGCCTCTGCGGCGAGCGGCTTCTAAGCGGCTCTCAGAACTCAGCCCGGCCAAGCAGCCGGGCTTTCGATCTTGCCGGACGTTCAGTGTGGCGAGGGCCGGCTTCGAACCGGCTACGGGGTCTTTCTTGGCAGTCGGCCCCCGCATGACGACAGCAGAGTTAACGTCACCTCGCCGCTGCTGCTGGACAGCCAGGCGCTTGTGACAGCGACTCGCAAAGAACCCTTTAAGGTGGAAAACATCCGTTGCGGACACTGCCGCGCTCTCCTGTTCAAAGCTGGACCAGGCGCCGTCGCGGCAGCTATCGAGATCAAGTGCCGTCGATGCGGCACTCTCAATCATTTGAGGCCGCAAGAGCCCGCCCCGGAAAGCCGAGAGCTTCATTCCAGGAACGACCCGTGTGGCTCTACGTGCCAAACCTGAAACCTGCGAGCCCCTCCGAGGGATCGCTCTCTGTGCCGGCGTTGGCGGACTGGAGCTCGGTCTCCACATCGCAGAACCCGGATACCGCACTGTCTGTTTCGTCGAGCGGGAAGCATTCCCTGCGGCCACCCTCGTGGCTCGGATGGCGGACAAAACCTTGGATCACGCTCCTATCTGGAACGATGTCCGATCCTTCGACGGCCGCCCTTGGCGTGGCAGAGTTCATCTCCTCGCTGGAGGATACCCATGTCAGCCGTTCTCGTTCGCTGGCAAACGTCTCGGCGCGGCTGACCCACGGCACCTTTGGCCAGACATCGTGCGGATCATCGGAGAGGTCCAGCCAGAATGGTGCTTCTTCGAGAACGTCGAAGGACATCTCACCTTGGGAGCCGCCGAAGTGTTCGAAGACCTTCGCGGCTTGGGCTACTCGGTCAAAGCAGGCATCTTTTCGGCGGCTGAAGTCGGTGCTTCCCACTTACGGCGTCGGCTCTTCATTGTGGCCCACGCCGACCAAGAGTCTCTACTGCTGCCGACCGGATTGGGAGTTGTCGGAGAAGGGGCTCCGCTTTCGAGAAGACCCGACGACAAAGGGGAAGCAGATGGGCATCGGCATGATTGCTCGTCAGTAGACGCTTCTCTGGATGTTCATGGAGAGTTGCGGAGCGAAACCGACGAAGAGTTCCAGCTTCCTCCATACCCGCCCGCTCCATCTGAGCTTGCGGCCTGGGCAGAGGTACTCGGCTGGCGACCTGACCTTCAACCCGAACTTTTCGGATTGGGTGATGGGTTGGCCCATCGGCTGGACCGATCCGATGCAGCCGGTAACGGGGTGGTCAGCCTGGCTGCGGCGCATGCGTGGCGAACTCTCAAAGCTGCCCACGCTGAAGGCTGATTAAACGGCCTTTGAAGGCATCAAGATCGGTTGGAAACTCTTGCCATCCGATCTTGCGCGCGAGGCCATCCGATTTTGCGCGCTACACAATTCAAGACCCTTCCGGGTCTCTGCATTCCTAAACGCATTACCTGTATGGTCAGCAAACGCCGCAGAGGCTACCCGCTTGCAGCGAACTGGCAAAGTGGGGAGGGAAGTGGGGAAGATATTAAGCTAAAGCCCATTTCAGTCGCCAAATCAGAGACTTGCCTGAACTAAATGGCGGAGAGGGAGGGATTTGAACCCCCGATACGGTTGCCCGTATGCCGCATTTCGAGTGCGGTGCATTCAACCACTCTGCCACCTCTCCGTTTGAGGTTGGCTCCGAAGAGCCGCAGGCGACGAGCGCCTTGTGTGGTCGACGCCATGTGGCGTTGGAGGCTGATTAATGAAATCGCGGGGGGATGGCAAGGGCCAAACGGCGCTCGTGTCGGAAATCTGTCATGGGTGGTCAGCTTGGCGCAAGCTGCGCCATGGAACTGCCGGACGCGAGGCTGGATGATGGGCGCGCCGCGCTGAAATCTTTTCGGTTGGCGGGCGCGCCTTGGTGGACGCGGGCGATCCTCGAAGGAGACGGAAAGGGGCTTTCCGGCGCATGGAAGGCATTCGCCGGAAGTCGTCCACCAAAAACCTTGCGGGTCGCGGATCGCCCAGCGGTCCGCTCCCTCAGGCGCGTGCTCGGTCAGGCGCGCGCTTCGCCGGTGCCGAGGCGCATGCCGTTGGCGCGGTCGAAGAGATGACTGGTCTTGGGCTCGACATGAACCGGCACGATCTCGCCCGGTCGCAAGGCCAAGCGCTCGCGGAAGAGGCAGGAGATGGGCTGGTCGCCGAGTTTGCCGGCCACCATGACCTCCGAGCCCGTGGGCTCCACCACCTCGACGCGGATCGGCACGCCGCCTTCGCCGATGCGCACATGCTCGGGGCGTACGCCATAGGTCGCCTCGCCGGGGGGCACCGCGCCGAGCCCGGCGGGAAGGGGAAGGCGCAGGCCATCGCCGGTCACGAATCCGTCGCCCTCGACGCGCCCTTGGACGAAATTCATCGACGGCGAGCCGATGAAGCCGGCGACGAACGTGTTGGCCGGGCGGTCGTAGAGGTCGAGCGGGGCGCCGACCTGCTCCACGCGCCCGTCGCGCATGACGACGATCTTGTCGGCCATGGTCATGGCCTCGATCTGGTCATGCGTGACATAGACCGTGGTGGTGCCGAGCCGGCCATGGAGGTTCTTGATCTCGGCGCGCATGGAGACGCGCAGCTTGGCGTCGAGATTGGAGAGCGGCTCGTCGAACAGGAAGACCTGCGGATCGCGCACGATGGCGCGACCCATCGCGACGCGCTGGCGCTGGCCGCCCGACAGCTGGCGCGGGAAGCGGTCGAGAAGGCTGGAGAGGCCGAGAATGTCGGCCGCCGGCTTCACGCGCTTCTCGATCTCGGCTTTCGGCACGCTCTTGAGCTTCAGCGCGAAGGCCATGTTGTCGGCTACCGACATGTGCGGATAGAGCGCGTAGTTCTGGAACACCATGGCGATATCGCGTTCCTTGGCCGGCAGGTCGTTGACGACGCGCCCACCGATCAGAATGTCGCCGCCCGAAATCTCCTCCAGCCCCGCGAGCATGCGCAGCAGCGTGGACTTGCCGCAGCCGGACGGTCCGACGAGGACGACGAACTCGCCGTCCGCGATGTCGATCGACACGCCATGGATCGTGGTGACGCTGCCGAAGCTCTTTTTCACGTTCCGAATGGTGACGGAGGCCATGAGCGGTTCCTTTTCGAACTGGGGACGAGACCCGCAGGCAAGGGAGGGGCGAGAGACGTTCGCGGTTTCAAACGGGCGCGAAGCTCAAGCGCGGCCTGCGGCGGGCCATGCATTCGTGACAAGGGCGAGGGGGGAAAGACCGGCCGATCCGGCCCGCGTCTTCTCCCCGCGTTTCGAGCTTACTTCACCGCGCCCGCCGTGAGGCCGGCGACGATCTGGCGCTGGGCCAGAAGGGTGAGGATGAGGACGGGCAGGGTGACGACGAGAGCGGCGGCGGCGAGCGGCCCCCAGCTCACCTGCTCGAAGGAGAGCATGTTGTAGACGGCGACGGGCAGGGTGCGCGTTTCGCGGTTGGCGAGCACGATGCCGAAGACGAAATTGTTCCAGGAGAAGATGACGGCGAGGATCAGCGAGACCACGATGCCGGGCCGGGCGATGGGCAGCGCGACCTTGGCGAAGACCTGCCAGGCGGAAGCGCCGTCGATGCGCGCGGCCTCTTCCAGCTCCAGCGGCGTCGTCTCGAAATAGCCGATCATGACCCAGATCACGATGGGCACGGTGACCACGAGGTGGATGATGATCTGCGGCCAGAGCGTGCCGAGCAGGCCGATATTCTGGAACAGGAGAAAGAGCGGGATCAGGAAGGAGAGGCCCGGCGTCATGCGCGCGATCATGATGACGATGGCGGCCTTGTCGGCCTTCAGCCGGGCGATGCCGTAGCCGGCGGGCACGCCAACGAGAAGGGCGAGCAGCGTCGCCGTGCCGGTGACGAGAACCGAGTTCCAGAAATAGAGGAGGAAGTCGTTCTCCTGGAAGATCTTGGCGTAATTGCCCCAGGCGATGCGCTCGGGAATCAGGACCGGCGGATAGGCGCCGTTGTCGATCTCGAATTTGAGCGAAAGCGACAGCATCCAGACGAAGAAGAAGACGGCGGGCGAGACGAGGACGAGGCCGAGAAAGAAGAGGCCGATCCGGTCGAACTGGCGGCGAAGCGTCATGAGGGTCCTCCGAGCGTCTATCACTACCTCCGGGCGGAGGGGGGCGAGGGGTTTTCGTCAGTCGTTGCTGCGCGAAGCGCAGTGGATGCCGGGGGCAGGGCCAAGCATTCGGGACAGTCCGAAGGACGGGCGAGATATCAGGCTCGCCCTGGCTGGCGGAAAGACCCGAGCAGCCGACCCCGCGAGGTGTTGATAGGCGCTCTTAATCGTTCCACTTCGCGCGCTGCTTCAGGTGAAGCATGACGAGCGACAGTGCGATGATGACGGCGAAGAAGACGACGGCGATGGCCGAGCCGTAGCCGATGTCGTAATAGGAAAAGGCGACGTTGTAGAGATAGATGTTGATCGTCTCCGACGCCGTGCCCGGCCCGCCCTGGGTCATCGCATAGATGATGTCGAAGCTCTTCAGCGCGTCGATCGAGCGGATGATGACGGCGACCATCATGAAGGGCGCGATCAGCGGCAGGGTGATATAGCGGAATTTCTGCCAGCCATTGGCCCCGTCGATCTCGGCGCCCTCATAGGGCTCGCGCGGCAAGGAAGCGAGGCCGCCGAGCACGATCAGCATGACGAGCGGCGTCCATTGCCAGGTTTCCACCAGAACCAGCGAGGGAATGACGGTGGACTGGTCGTAGATCCAGGACTGCTCGGGCAGGCCGACCACCGACAGGAGATAGTTGAGAACGCCGAGCGAAGGGTTGAACATCATGGTCCAGACCAGCGCGATGGCGACCGGGGTTGCCATCATCGGCATGACGAAGATGGCGCGCAGCACCCCGCGCAGCGGCATCTTGGAATCGAACAGGACGGCCGCGAAGGTGCCGAGCACCAGCGGCGCGACCACCGAGAGGATCGTGTAAAACAAGGTGTGCCCCATCGACTCCCAGAAGCGGGTGTCGGTGAGAAGGCGGCTATAGTTCTCCAGGCCCACGAAGGCGGTGTCGCCGCCGAGCCGCCAGGAATGGGCGCTCATCCAGGCCGTGAAGACCCACGGGAAGACGATCACCGCGCAGGTGACCGCGAGCGCCGGAATGACGAAGGGCCAGTAGAAGGGGCGAAGGCGCTTGCGCTTTCGCGGGGCGGCCGCAGCCGCCTCCGTCTCATCGGCTCGGGAGATCACGGCGCTCATCAGGCCTCGCTTCGCTCCAGAATGGGCTTGAACTGCTCGGTGGCTTTCTTCAACTCGGCCGCCGGATCGCCGCCGCCCAGAAGATTGGTGAGGGCGACGCCGTAGATGTCGCGGAACTCGGTGATCGGGATGATCACCGGCAGCGCGATCTGGCTGACCTTGGCGGATGCGGCGATCGCATCGGCCCATTCGGCCGGCATGGTCACGCCCTTGCGCACTTCCGGGTCTTCCACGATCGAGGTGCGGAAGGGCACGCCCGCGCCCGCTTGGAACAGGCGCGCGCCCATTTCCTTCGAGACGGCCCATTGGCAATAGAGATAGGCGGCTTCCTTCTTGGTGGAGGCCTCCGTCACCGCGATGCCATCACCCAGCGTCGGCGCGGCGGGACCGGCCGGGCCGGCGGGCACGACATGATAGCCGACCTTGCCGACGACGCGGGAGAGTTCCGGGTTCTCCAGCGGCGCGGCGAAGCCGCAGCCGTCGAACCACATGCCGACCTTGCCCTGCAGGAAGGCGGACTGGCATTCGGCCCAGTTGAAGCCGGTGACGCCGCGCGGCGCGCATTGCGTCATGAGGTTCTGATAGAGCTTGGCGGCCTCGACGCCCTTTTCGTCGTCGGCCAGGATCTTGCCGTCCGGCCCGATCGCCTGCTGGCCGAAGCCGAGCATGAGCGAGGTCCAGACCGGCGTGTTGGCGTTCTTCATGCCGCGCGCGACGAAGCCCGATGTGCCGGCCGACTTGTCGGTGAGGGCTTTCGCCGCTTCCAGCATGGCTTCGAACGTCTCGGGGAAGGCGATGTTCTTGGCGCCGAAGAGTTCCTTGTTCCAGTAGACGATCCAGTAGTCCACGGAGAAGGGTAGGGCGCGAATCTGCCCGTTGGCATCCTTGGCATAGGACAGGCCGGCGGGGGCGAAGTCGCTTTCCTTCAGCGAGGCTTCGGTGAGCGTGGGATCGGCCATGAAGGGCGAGAGATCGGCCAGCCAGCCGGCCTTCTCATATTGCCGCTTCTGGGCGTGGAAGCTGATATGGATGACGTCGAAGCTCGGCTTGCCGGAGGTCAGCTCGATCACCGCCTTCTGGCGCTGCTGCTGCTCGGGCGTGGCTTCCGCGTTGACCTTGATGCCGGTCAGCGCCTCGAATTCGGCCTGATATTTGCGCAGGAGTTCGCCGCGCGGGTTCTTGGTGAGGTTCACTTCCAGCGTGGTGCCGGCGTGCTTCTTCCAGTCCACGCCGGCGGCGAAGCTCGGGCGGATGCCGGCGAGCGCGAAGGCGCCGGCGGCAGCGGTGCCGGCCAGGAACTGGCGGCGGGACAGGGCGATCGTGCGATGGGTCATGTGGTCTTCCTCCCCTTTGATGGCTCCGGGCGGCGTCCTCCAACGACCTGTCCCGGTGCGCTCGTCCGTTTCAGACGGTGAGCGCCAATCGTCTGGCATTGTCGATATGGGCGGCGATCGCTTCCGTGGCGCGCGCCGGGTCGCGGCTTTCGATGGCCGCGATCACCTGGAGATGCTCGCGCATGACGGGCACGACGCGCCCGTCGATGCGATAGCGCTCCTGATGGATGAGGCGCAGTTTCACCGAGTTGACGCGGTAGGCCATGGCGATGATCGAATTGCCGAGCGCGTCGATGAACGTGTCGTGCAGCCGCCAGTCGATCGCCTGCGCCTTGGCCTCTTCCTCTTCCGTCAGCTTGCGCGACAGGGCCAGCGCCAGCATCGCCTCGTGTTCGGCGCGCAGGGCGGCGATCGTGGCGTCGCTGGCCTGTGCCGTGAAGACGCCGATTGCCTCCTTTTCCAGAAACAGGCGGAACTGAAAGGCCTCGCGGATGAGGTTCAAGTCCACATGGGCAATCTGGATGCCGCGCTGGGGCACGGTGACGAGAAGGCCTTCGGATTCGAGGCGCGGAATGATCTCGCGGATGGCGCCGAGCGGCAGGCCGGTGCGGGCGACGAGCTGGCGCTGCGAGACGAACTCGCCGGGCAAGAAATCCCGCGCCATCAGCTTTTCGATGATGCTCTCGTAAGCCCGCTCGCGCAGCTTGAGAGCATCCCCGCCTCGACCCTTTCCGACATCGGCGTCCACGCGTCGGCGCTCCGTCAGGCCGCTTGGGACGCGTTGAGCGCGTCGTAGATCGAGCCCAGACGCGCCGCGCCCTCCGCTGGCGTCGAGACGAGCGGCGCGCGGACGCGCGCGAACGCCTTGTCGCCCGTGCGATGGGCGACCAGCGCCTTGACCGCCGGCGTCACCGGGAAGGTGAGCACCGCGTCCACCAGTTCGTGCACGCCCTTGTCGTCGCGCCCTTCGCGGATCATCGGCAGAAGGCGCTCGGGCAGGAGATTGGCCATGCCGGAGATCGCGCCTTGTGCGCCCAGCCGCACGCCCGCCGCCAAGCTCCGCTCGTCGCCGATCAGGATGGCGATGTCCTTGTGCTCGGCCAGAAGCCGCTCGGTATAGGGCCAGTTGCCCGAGGAAATCCTTGACGCCTGCGATGGCCTTCGGGAAGGCCGCGCGAATGCGTCCGATCAGTGGGACGGAGAGTTCCACCGCCGTGACCGAGGGGATGTTGTAGAGGATGATGCCGCGCGCCTTGGCTCCCAGCGCGCCCAAGACCTCGGAGAACCAGGCGAAGACGCCGTCTTCCGAAACGTTCTTGAAATAGGAGGGCGGGGCGAGAAGCACGCCGCGCGCGCCGGCCTCCAGAAGCTCGGCCGCCTGTTCGGTGGCGTCGCCGGCCGCATTGGCCATGACGCAGCCGATCGTCTGTGCGGGCGCGATGCCGGCCTCTTGGAAGGCGCGGATGAGGCTGGTGCGCTCCGTGCGCGAGACCGACGAACCCTCGCCCGTGGTGCCGAACAGCGTGACGCTGGAGCAGCCCTGATCGAGACACCAGCGCGCGTGACGCGCCATGGCGCCGCTGTCAATCGAACCGCTCTCGTCGAACACCGTCACCAGCGCTGCCGACAAACCAAAACCCTGATCGCCCACGAAATCCTCCCGCGTTTCCTAACTGCTAACTGACATGTCAGCATCATGTCAATCTGTGATCGGTCAGCAAACTCTAATTTTCTGTTTCACGTGAAACAGGGTTCGAGCGGATCGATCAGGCGGTGCGGGCGGGACGCCGGGCGGGCAGGGTCATCATCACGACGCTGGCGATGACGAAGACGAGCCCGACCCAGGCGCTCGGCTGCGGCACCTCGCCGAGAAACACCATGGCAATGCCGACGCCGATGGGAACGCGCAGATAGGCCTGCGCCGTGGTGCCGATCGAGCCGATGCGCGACAGGAGATTGAAATAGAGAACGAAGGCGAGCGCGGTGGAGAAGACCGAGAGTGCCAAGAGTGCCAGGATGGAGCTTTGCGAGGGCGCGAGCGTCCAAGGGTGGTCAAGCACGAGGCTGAAAGGCAGGAGCACGATCCCGCCCCAGAGGAGAGAGCCCGCCGCCGGCATCATCGGATCGAGATCCCGAAAGGTGCGTCCGAAGGTGACGGCCGCGCCATAGGCGACGGCGGCGAACACGATGGCGCCTTGCGCCAGCAGCGCCTCGTTCAGCCCGCCGAGCGCCGACGGGCCGATCACCAAACAGATGCCGAGAAGCCCCAACAGGACGCCGACGAGCTTCCGGCCCGTCACCGCCTCGTGCCGCGTGACGAGCGCGTTGATCAGAAAGGCGAAGACGGGCGTCAGCGAGTTCAGGATCGTGACGAGCCCGGCATCCACATATTGCGAGCCCCAGGCGACGAGCGTGAAGGGCACGACCGTGTTCAGCCCCGCCTGGATCAGAAAGCGCTTGGTGTTGCGCCGGTCGGTCGGCAGGCGAAGGCCGCGAAGGTGCAGGATGGCCAGAAGCAGGCTGCCGGCGATCAGCGTGCGCACCGCGATCAGCGTCACCGGGGGAATGGTGGCGACGCCGAGCTTGATGAAGGAATAGGACGCGCCCCAGAGCGTCGCCAGCGACAGCAGCATCAAAAGGCTGACGGCAAGGCGAGGCTGGGTATCAGTCATATCGGGCTCTTTCGGGCATCGGGCGGGGGCGTGCGGGCGGGTCGATCCCGCGCGCCCCGCTCTTGGCCCGAAGGCCTTCGAAATAGCAAGCTTGCCCTATCGCTTCCGCCCGCGCGGCCTCACGCCTGCCCGTGGCCGAGGAAGCGCTGAAGCTCCGGCGTCTTGGGGGTGCCGAACAGCTCTTCCGGCGGGCCGATCTCGTGGACGCGGCCCTCATGCATGAAGACGACGCGCGAGGCGACTTCGCGGGCGAACTTCATCTCATGCGTGACCATCATCAGCGTCATGCCCTCGGCGCCGAGTTCGCGCACCACGGCCAGAACCTCGGCCACGAGTTCGGGGTCGAGCGCCGAGGTGATCTCGTCGCATAGGAGCGCGATCGGCTGCATGGCGAGCGCGCGGGCGATGGCGACGCGCTGCTGCTGGCCGCCCGAGAGCTCGTCGGGATAGGCGTCGAACTTGTGCCCCAATCCGACGCGCTCGAGCTGCCGGCGCGCCATGGCCTCTGCCTCGGCCTTCGGCACCTTCTTCACCACGGTCTGGCTTAGCATCACGTTGCGCCCGGCCGTGAGATGGGGGAAGAGGTTGAACTGCTGGAAGATCATGCCGACCTTCAGCCGCAGCGCTTTCAGATGCGTCTCGTCGGGCAGAAGCTGCGCGCCGGCGACGAGGATCGATCCGCCGTCGATCGATTCCAGCCCGTTGATGCAGCGAAGAAGCGTGGACTTGCCCGAGCCGCTCTTGCCGATGATGGCGATGACCTCGCCGGGCGCGACGTCGAGATTGATGCCTTTCAGGACCTCGTTCGATCCGAAGCGCTTTTTGACCTCAGTGACCGCGATGAGCGACATTGAGCTTCCTTTCGAGGATCTGCGAGGACTTGGAGAGCGGCCAGCACAGCGCGAAATAGATGAGCGCGACGAGGCCATAGACGGTGAAGGGCTGGAACGTGGCGTTGGTGACGACCGTGCCGGCCTTGGAGAGTTCGGTGAAGCCGATGATGGAGGTCAGCGCCGTGCCCTTCACCACCTGCACCGAGAAGCCGACGGTCGGCGGCACGGCGACCCGCAGCGCCTGGGGCAGGATGACGTGGCGCATCTGCTGGAGCCGGCCCATGCCGAGGCTGGCGGAGGCCTCCCATTGGCCCTTGGAGACCGCTTCCACGCAGCCGCGCCAGATTTCGGCCAGGAACGCCGCGCTCCACAGCGTCAGCGCCGTGCCGGCGGCGAGCCAGGCCGGCACGTCCACGCCGAACATTCCGAGCCCGAAGAAGATCAGAAAGAGCTGCATCAGGAGCGGCGTGCCTTGGAGAAGCTCGATATAGGCCTTGGCCGCGCGCTGGATGGCCTTGCGCGGCGAGATGCGCCCGAACAGGACGAGAAGGCCGACAAGACCGCCGCCCGCGAAGGACACGAGCGAGAGAACCACCGTCCAGCGCGCCGCCAGTAGCAGGTTGCGCAGGATGTCCCAGGTCGAGAACTCGATCATGCGGGCCTCCGCTGGGGGAAGAGGGCCGAGCCGAGAAGACCCATGGCGCGGCGCACGAGAATGGCCAGCGCGAGATAGATGAGGGTCGAGACGAGATAGGTCTCGAAGGCCCGGAAATTACGCGACTGGATGAAATTGGCGACGAAGGTCAGATCCTCGACCGCGATCTGCGAGACCACGGCCGAGCCGAGCATCACGATCACCACCTGGGAGGAGAGCGCCGGCCAGATTCGCTGGAGCGAGGGCACGAGCACGACATGGCGGAACGTTTCCCAGCGCGTCATGGCGAGGCTCGCGCCCGCCTCGTACTGGCCCTTGGGCGTCGCCTCGATGCCGGCCCGGATGATCTCGCAGGCATAGGCGCCGAGATTGATCGTCATGGCGAGATAGGCCGCGCTCATCTCGTCCATCTGGATGCCGAGGCCCGGCAGGCCGAAGAAGATGAAGAAGAGCTGGATCAGGAAGGGCGTGTTGCGGATCATCTCGACATAGGCCGAGACCGGCCAGCGCAGCGCCTTGGGCCCGAGCGCGCGGACCCAGGCGCAGGCGATGCCGACCAGAATGCCCAGCGTGCCGCCCACCAGGATGAGCTGAAGCGTGACCCGCACGCCGTTGAGAAGCGCCGGCGCGTAAGGCGCCAGCCAGGAGAAATCGAACTGATAGGGCATGAGGCCGGGCCTCTGGAAGCTGAACGAGACGGGAAGCTGAACGAGAACGGCAAAGGCGACCCGCCACGAAGAGCGGATCGCCTTTCGGGTCGGCGTCGGATTACAGACCGGCCGGCAGGTCGGTCTTCAGCCACTTCTGGGCGATGGCGTTCAGCGCGCCGTCCTTCTTGGCCTCGGCGATGATGGCGTCCACCTTGGCTTTCAGCGCGTCCGCGCCCTTGGGCAGGCCGATATAGCAGGGCGAATCCTTGATCAGGAACTTCAGCTCCGGGCGCTTGGGCGGGTTGCGCTCGATGATCGCGGCGGCGACCACGTTGCCCGTGGCGACCAGCGGCACCTGTCCCGACAGGAAGGCCGAGATCGTGCCGTTATTGTCCTCGTAGCGCTTGATGGTGGCGTCGGAGGGCGCGACCTTGGTCAGCTCCAGATCCTCGACCGAGCCGCGCGTGACGCCGATGGTCTTGCCGGCGAGTTCCGCCGCGTCCTTCACATTGGTGTCGGCCGGGCCGAACACGCCGTTGTAGAAGGGAGCGTAGGCGGTGGAGAAGTCGATCACCTTCTCGCGGTCCGGGTTCTTGCCGAGCGAGGAGATCACGACATCGACCTTGCCCGTCTGGAGGAAGGGCACGCGATTGGCCGAGGTGACGGGCGTCAGCTCGAGCTTCACGCCCATCTTCTGCGCGATCAGCTTGGCCATGTCGATGTCGTAGCCCTGCGGGGTCATGTCGGTGCCGACCGAGCCGAAGGGCGGGAAGTCCTGCGGCACGGCGACCCGCAGCGTGCCGCGGCTTTCGATATCGGACAGGGCATCGGCCGAGGCCGGCAGGGCGAGCGAGACGAGCCCGGCGAGCGCGAGGCCGGCGGCGAGAAGCGAGCGACGATGGATCATGAGGCAGGGTCCTTCAGAGTGTAGAAAAAGCGGGTGAGACAAGGGCGCCCGTGGGGTCGAGCGAGCGCCGGAGATCGGCGAGAGGGTCGGCTGCCATGTCGAGATCGAGGCCGGCTTCCACCTCGTCGAGATGCCGGATGGCAAGATCGGACGCGGCCAGCCGGTCGCCGCGCGCCAGCGCCTCGACGATGCGGCAATGGCCGAGATGCGATTCCTCGGCATGGGTCGTGGACTGGTAGAGCATGGAGATCAGGATCGTGCGGGCCGTGAGGTCGCGCAGGATTTCGCTTAAGGCCGGATTGGCCACGATATCGCCGAGCCGGATGTGGAAGTCGCCCATCAGGCAGACGAGGCGGGGATGATCGCCCGCCGCCAGGGCGGCGCGCTCGTCGCTCAGATGCGTCTGGAGCAGCGCCAGATGCTCGGGCTCCAGCGCCGGCATGATGCGCATCATGCCGGCTTCCACGGCGCGGCGCGCCTCAAAGACGCGCTTGGCCTCGGTCGACGAGGGCTCCACCACGAACCAGCCCCGGCGCGAGCGCACCTCCACGATATGGCGCGAGGCCAGCCGCATCAGCGCCTCGCGCACGAGGGTGCGCGACACGTTGAACAGACTCGCCAGTTCCCCTTCGCCCAGCCGCGCGCCGGGGCGCAGACGGCGCGCCAGGATCGAGCGCAGAATCACGGCGTCGATGGCGGCGGAGGGGGACGGGAGAGAAGGGCGATCTTGCATACAAGACTGAAGTGCAAGCGTCATGCCAAACCGCCGCACCTTGTGACTCCGAGGTTGGAGCCGGACGGTCGACGCTTGGCTGTCTATATTTCAGGCTTCTTGTGCACTGCATCATCACATGTTTCGCCTTGGCGAGCGGAGCGCGGCGACGCGAGCCCTTCTCAAACGGCGCACGCTGCATAGGATGCGCGCACGAAAGCGAGGGAGCATGGGCATGATGGACGGGACCGAAGGCGTCGAGGGTGAGGATGCCTTGCGGCCGGAGATCGCGGTGGAGGCGCGTGAAAGCCTCACCTACGCCTCGTTCCAGAATGCCGTGCCTCTTCTCTCAAGCCTCGCGCTCCACCATCCCGGCCCGGACGCGCTGGATGGCCTCCGGCTGGAGCTGTCCTCCGTGCCGCCCTTTCTCCGGCCCAAGAGCTGGGCGATCGATCGCCTCGGCGCTGGCGAGACGCTGACGCTCGTCGACCGGCGCGTCGAACTGGACGCCGCCTATCTCGCGGGGCTGAACGAGGCCGAGCGCGGCGAGCTTCGCTTTCGCTTAACGCGCGGCGATGAGATGCTGGCCGAGACGATCCGGCCCGTCCGGCTTCTGGCGCGCGACGAATGGGGCGGGGCGGGCGACATGGCCCAGCTTCTGCCCGCCTTCGTCATGCCGAACGATCCGGCCACCGCGAAGATCCTGCGCGCAGCGGCCGACATGCTGGTGGCGCACGGCCATTCCGGCGCGATGGACGGCTATCAAAGCGGCGATGTCAGGCGCGCCTATATGCTGGCCGCCGCGCTTTATACGAGCGTCGCCGGGCTTGGGCTGCATTATGCCGAACCGCCCGCGAGCTTCGAGCAGCGCGGGCAGAAGATCCGCCGCCCGGCGAGCGCCTTGAGCGACGGGCTCGCCACCTGCCTCGACACGAGTCTGCTTCTGGCCGCCGCGCTGGAGGCGGCGGGGCTGAACGCCGTGGTGGTCTTCGTTTCGGGCCATGCGGCCGCCGGCGTCTGGCTCTCCAAGCGCACCCTGCCGCGCGCGGTGGAGACGGACGCCATGGAACTGCGCAAGGCGCTGGCCGCGCGCGAGCTTCTGGTGTTCGAGACGACGGGGGTGACCTTCCGGCCGGCCATGGGCTTCGAGCAGGCCTGCCGCGACGGCGCGGCGCTTCTGGCGGAGGGCGCGCGCCGCGCCTTTGTCTGCGCGGTGGATGTGGCGCGTTCGCGCAGCGGCGGCATCCAGCCGCTCGCCTCGCACGACCCCGCCGCACCGGGCGAGGCGGAACCAAGCGCCGAGCCCGCCGCGCCGGCCCTGCCCGCCATGCCCGATTTCGGTGCGATGCCGGCGGAAAGCGTCGAGGACAAGCCGACGACGCCGGGCGGGCGCATCGATCGCTGGCAGCGCAAGCTGCTCGATCTCTCCTTGCGCAACAAGCTCCTGAATTTCAGCCAGACCGGCTCCACCGTGCCCTTCCTTTGCCCGGACGCCGCCGCGCTGGAGGATCGGCTGGCGGCGGGCGGGGCCATGCGCCTCGTCTCCATCCCCGAGCAGAATCCAGTGGGCGAGCGCGACGAGATGCTGTTTCGCGAAACGCGCGGCGAGGACTTGCAGGCGCGCTTTGCAGCCGACGCCTTGGCGCGCGGCGAACTCGCCTCCACCCTCGACGCGAAGACACTGGAAGCGCGCCTCACCGCGCTGTTTCGCCAGTCGCGTAGCGACATGGCCGAGGGCGGCACCAACACGCTCTATATCGCAGTCGGCTTCCTGCGCTGGAAGAAGAAGCCCGAGGACGAGCGCGTCTACCGCGCGCCGCTTCTGCTGCTGCCGGCCAAGCTGGAGCGCCGCAGCGCCTCCTCGCCCTTCCGCCTCGTGCACCACGAGGACGATATCCGCTTCAACGCCACGCTGCTCCAGTTTCTGGAGCGCGATTTCGGCCTGAAAGTGCCCTCCCTCCAAGGCGAGTTGCCCACTGATGAGACCGGCATCGACGTGGCGGACGTCCTGTCGCGGATGCGTCAGGCGGTGCGCGACGTGCCGGGCTTCGAGGTGGTGGACGAGACGGCGCTCGGCACCTTCTCCTTCGCCAAATATCTGATGTGGAAGGACCTGACGGAGCGCACCGACGCGCTGCGCCAGAACCGCGTCGTGCGCCATCTCATCGACACGCCCGAAGAGGCCTTCGCCGACCCCGTGCCCTTCCGCGAGGCGCGCGAGATCGACAGGGCCTATGCCCCGGCCGACATCGTGACGCCGCTGCCCGCCGATTCCTCGCAGATCGTCGCGACGCTGGCGGCGGCCGAGGGCAAGGATTTCGTGGTGATCGGCCCGCCGGGCACGGGCAAGAGCCAGACCATCGCCAATATGATCGCCCATTGCCTCGCGCATCGGCGCACGGTCCTCTTCGTCGCGGAAAAGACCGCCGCGCTCGATGTCGTCTATCGCCGCCTGCGCGAGCATGGGCTCGGCGAGCATTGTCTGGAGCTTCATTCCTCCAAGGCCGACCGGCGGCACTTCCTCAGCCAATTGCGCAGCGCCTGGGAAAGCGGCGCGGCGCGAAGCGGGGACTGGGTGGAGCTGAACGGCCGGCTCAAGGTGCAGCGCGACGCGTTGAACAGCTATGCCGAGGCGCTGCACCGCGAGGCGCGCTGCGGCTGGACGCCCTATCGCGCCATGGGGGTGACGCTGCGCGGGGCCGAGCAGCACGCGCCCGCACTTTCCTGGCCCGCCATGGACCAGCACGAGGCCGCCCATTACGCCGCGCTGGAAGACCTCGCCGAGGGGCTGGGCCGCACGGTCGCCGCCGTCGAGGCGCGCCCGAGCCTCGCGCTGGTGGATGTGGACGAATGGACCTCCGCCTGGGCCGAGCGCCTCCTGGCGCAGGCGCGCACCGCGCGCGAGGCGGCCGAGGCGCTGGCGCAGGCCGCCACGGCGTTTCGCGCCCATATCGGCATGGCCCCGGCCGGGTCTCTCAGCCTTCCCGAGACGCGCCGCCTCGCCGCGCTGGCGGCTGCTTTGAAGCCGGGCGAGGGCGCGCTCGCCTTCGACCCCGGCTTTGCGGAGCTGCGCGAGAACTTCGGCGCGCTGGAAGCCGCCGTCTCGGCCTTCCGCACGGAAGAATCGCGCCTCTCGGCCACCTATGAGCGCGAGGAGATGGCGCGCATTCCGGTGGAGGATCTCGACCGCCGTCTGCGCGAGGCCGAGGCGAGCTTTTGGCCCTTCTCCTGGTTCAAACGGCGCGGCGTCGCCAAGCTCCTGCAAACCTATGCCCGCTCGGGCACGGCCGTTCCGGCGAGTGACCTGCCGATCCTGCGCCGGATGCAGGCCGTCGCGGCCCAAGTGCAGGCAAGCCCGCTCGCCGGGCGGCTCAAGGGCTTTGCCGGGATCGACAGCGATCTTCCGCGCCTGTCCGCCAGCCTCGTCTCGGCCGAGCAGCTACGCGCCGCCGTGATGCGGCTGGGCGAGCCGACGGGGGAAACCGGCGCGATCGTCGCCGCGCTCCTGCGCGCGCTGCCGGAGCTGACCGAGACGAGCCCGCTCAGCGAGGCCGCCCGCGCGGTGGAAGAGGCCCAGGCCGGCTGGCTGGAGGCCGAGCGCCAATGGCGCGAGGTCAGCGGCGGCGTGCCGCTCGGGGCGGCACAAGGCGAGACCTTGGAGAGCGTCTCGGCCGCGCTCGCGGATCTGGGAGCCAGCGCAGGCCTCCTGCGCGACTGGACGTCCTGGTGCGCCATTCGCCGCCGCGCGCTGGCTGAAGGTCTGGCTCCATTCGTGGCCGATTTGGAAACCGGCGCGGTGCGGCCGGGCGAAGCGCGCGCCGCCTTCGCGCTCGCCTATGCCCGCTGGTGGCTGCCCCTCGCCATCGACGCCGACGCGCGCCTGCGCGATTTCCGCCGCTTCAGCCACGAGCACGCGATCGACGATTTCCGCAAGCTGGACGATCTCGTGCGCAAGGCGGCCTCGCAGCGCATTCGCGAGGCGCTGACCCACGGTCTGCCCGATCCGCAATCGGTGCCGCGCAAGTCCGAACTCGGCCTCCTGCGCCATCAGATGGAGCTGAAGCGCCCCAGCCGCTCGATCCGCGAGATGATCGGCGCCATGCCTGAAAGCTTCGCGCGGCTTGCGCCTTGCGTTCTCATGTCGCCGCTCTCGATCGCGCAATATCTGCCGCCCGATCAGGCCTTGTTCGATGTCGTGATCTTCGACGAAGCCTCGCAGATCACGACATGGGACGCGGTCGGCGCAGTGGCGCGCGGCCGGCAGACCATCATCGTGGGCGATCCCAAGCAGCTGCCGCCGACCAATTTCTTCGGCCGCACCGAGGCGGAGGACGAAGCGCCCGAGTTCGAGCGCGATCTGGAAAGCATTCTGGACGAGGCCAAGGCCTCCGGCCTGCCGGTGCACGATCTGCGCTGGCACTATCGCTCGCGCCATGAATCGCTGATCGCCTTCTCCAACCATCATTATTACGACAACCGGCTGATCACCTTCCCCTCGCCGGTGACGCAGGACCGCGCCGTGTCGCTGCGCTATCTGCCCGACGCCGTCTACGACCGGGGCAAGAGCCGCACCAACCCGGCCGAGGCGCGGGCCATCGCGAAGGATGTGGCGAACCGTCTGCGCGCGGCGCTCGACCTGCCGGAGGCCCAGCGGCCGACGCTCGGCGTGATCACCTTCAACAGCCAGCAGCAGGGCCTGATTCAGGATCTCCTCGATCAGGAGCGGCGCGACGATCCCGCGCTCGAATGGTTCTTCGAGGACGAGCGGCTGGAACCGGTCTTCGTCAAGAATCTGGAAAACGTGCAGGGCGACGAGCGCGACGTGATCCTCTTCTCCATGACCTTCGGCAAGGACGTGGCCGGCAAGCTCGCCATGGATTTCGGCGCGCTGAACCGCGAGGGCGGCGAGCGGCGCTTGAACGTGGCGGTGACGCGCGCCCGGCAGGAGTTGCAGATCGTCTCCTCCCTCAAGGCCGAGTCGATCGACCTGTCGCGCTCCAAGGCGGCGGGCGTGCGCCATCTGAAAACCTTCCTCGACTATGCCGACCGGGGCGCGGTGGCGCTGCCCGCCACGGATCAGGGTTCGCTCGGCGGCGTGGAATCGCCCTTCGAGGCGGCGGTGGCCGAGGCGCTCTCGCGGCGCGGCTGGCAGGTGGTGACGCAGGTCGGCGTGTCCGGCTTCCGCGTCGATCTCGCCATCCGTCATCCCGACCATGCCGGCGCGTTTCTGGCCGGCGTCGAATGCGACGGGGCGACCTATCACCGCTCGGCCACGGCCCGCGACCGCGACAAGGTGCGCGAGCAGGTGCTGCGGGGCTTGGGTTGGAATATCCTGCGCGTCTGGTCCACCGACTGGTGGTTCGACCCGATGGGCGCGACCGTTCGGCTCGATCAGGCGCTGAAAGGACTGGTGGCGGAAAGCCGCGCGCGGGACGCGGTGGAGCGGGAGGCGGCCAAGGGGGAGGCGCTCGGCGCGCCCGCTTGAGCGGGGCCTCTCGCAGGAGCCGCCTGCGGAGGGCAACGGCTTATCTCGCTCGCCGCGCTCCGATCGGGAGGGTTGTCGTCGCCCTTCTCGCGCCTGTTCCCCAGGCGAATGCGCTTGAGGCGCGAACGCAGGGACAGGCGCGCCCCTCGCGCGTCGGGTCTCGCCGCTCGAAGAGAGCCACGTCGTCGGCTGCGAAGCCTCCCGTCTGAAGGGTAGCGGCCGGTGGCTTCGTAAGGCCGACCTGCATTTTGCCGACGAAATCGGTTGCCGGCTCCGGGCTGTCGCCTAGCTCTGTGTTTCCCCGTGGCTGCGGCCACGCTTTTCAGGGAGTCGTCATGCGAGTTCGCGTCCTTACCGTCTGCCTCGCCGCCACGATCGGAACCATGGGCACGGCTTTTGCCGCCGAAACGCTGCCCATGCGCAAGGCCGGCCTGTGGGAAACCAAGACCCAGTCGCCGGATGGCAACGTCACCGTTCGCCAGTGCATCGACGAGAAGACCGACCAACTGGCGCAGGGCGCGTTCGGCGCGTCGCAGAACTGCTCCAAGCGCTCGCTGGTGAAGACGGATACGGGCTACGAGTCCGAGAGCGAGTGCAAGATCGGCACGATCTCAGCCACGGGCAAAGCCCTCATCTCCGGGGATTTCGACAGCAAGATTCACATGAAGGTGGACACGACGCTGACCGGCGTGCCCGATATGGAGGAGCCGGTTCGGCGCCAGATGGAGATCGACGCCACCTATGTCGGCCCCTGCATCGCCGGCCAGAGCCCGGGCGACATCATCATGCCCGACGGCAAGATCGTGAAAATGCCGACCGCGCCCAAGCCGTAAAAGGCGCGCGCTCCGGCCCACCTCATCAAACGCGTGGGTCAATGCCCGGCCGTGGCGTGTGCCGCGTGGCCGGGCGACCGTCGTCTTATGCCTCGAACTCGTGCGCGGCCGCGCGAGCCATCTCCGCGAAGTTCATGGCGAGGCGCGAGGGGCGTTGCCGGGGATAGGCGACGGCGAGTTCCACATGCGGCACGGGGGCTTTCAGGTCGCGATAGGCGACGCCCGCGATGCTGAGCTGGCGCAGCGCATCCGGCACCAGCGAGAAGCCGAGTTCGGCTGAGACCAGCGAAAGGACGGAGGCGATCTGCGGCGCGGACTGGCCGATACCAGGCTCGAAGCCCGCCGCGCGGCAGGCCTCGATCGCCGCATCGTGCAGGCTGGTGCCGACGCGGCGCGGGGTGAGAAGAAGCGGCTCCTCTTGCAGGAGGCGCAAATCCAGCGGGGTGCTGCCGCTCGCGGCCGGATGGCCCGCCGGCACGGCGGCCACCAAATGCTCGCGCACCAACGCGAAGGCTTGGATGGTGCTCGCCTCCGACAGGGAGGGCCGCAGGATCGCGGCATCCAATCGGTCCTCCTCCAGCCCACCCAAAAGCACGGCAGAATTGGCCTCCTCCAGGGTCAGTTCGACATCGGGAAAGCGCCGGCGAAAGGCGCGGATGCTGGCGCCGAGCACGGGATGAAGAACCGAGGTGCCGGTGAAGCCGAGCCGCAAGACGCCGGTTTCGCCCCGCTCGGCCCTTCGCGCGGCCTCCGCCGCCTCCAGCGCGCGCTGAGGGATCGAGCGCACCCGCTCAAGGAAGGCTCGGCCCGCCTCCGTCAACTCGGCTCCATGCGGCACCCGGTGAAACAGGCGCGCGCCGATCTCCGTCTCCAGGTCCCGGATCTGAAGGCTGAGCGGCGGCTGGCCGATGCCGAGCCGCGCGGCGGCGCGGGTGAAGTTCCCTTCTTCGGCGACGGCCAGGAAATATCGGATATGGCGAAGCTCCATGCCATTTGCATAAGCTATCGCATTCGCCATTTCCATATATTGGACCGATGGGGAGGGGGAGCCGTATATGCCGGGCATTCCCAGACGAGGTTCGCCCTTCATGGCTTCATCACTCGCCGCCTCAGGCTTTGCCGACCTGACCGCGCCCTCCGGTTTCGTCAGCCATGGCACGCCGGAATATCGAAAGGCGGGCGCGGCGCTCTTTCTTTTGGGGTTCGCCAGCTTCTCGCTGATCTATTGCGTCCAGCCGCTGCTGCCGGCCTTTGCCGAGAGCTTCGGCCTGACACCGGCCGAGAGTGCGCTCGCCCTGTCGCTGACGACGGGCTTTCTCGCGATCTCGATTCTTCTGGCGGGAGCCTTCTCGCAGGCGCTCGGCCGACGCGGGCTCATGTTCGTATCCATGGCTTTGGCCGCCGTCCTCAACCTTGCCGCTGCGCTCAGTCCCAACTGGCACGGGCTGCTGTTGGCCCGCGCGGCGGAAGGCTTCGTGCTCGGCGGCGTTCCGGCCGTCGCCATGGCCTGGCTCGCGGAAGAGATCGACCCGCGCCATCTCGGCCGCACCATGGGTCTCTATGTCGCCGGCACGGCCTTCGGCGCGATGATCGGCCGGGTGGGGCTGGGTGTGGCGACCGAGTTCGTGTCCTGGCGCCTCGCCATGGGCGTTCTGGGCGCGCTGTGTCTTATGGCGGCGCTCGGCTTTCTGGCGCTTCTGCCGCCCTCGCGCCATTTCGAGGCCCGGCGCGGCGTCAATGCGCGCTTTCATCTGGCGGCCTGGGGCCGGCATCTCGCCAATCCCGGCTTGCTGCGCATCTATGCGATCGGTTTTCTCCTTACGAGCATCTTCGTCACGCTCTTCAACTACTCGACCTTCCGCCTGATGGGCGCGCCCTATGGGCTGGGGCAGACCGAGGTCAGCCTGATCTTCCTCGCCTACGGCTTCGGCATCGTCTCGTCCTCGCTGGCGGGCCGGCTGTCGGATCGCTTCGGGCGCGGGCCGCTGCTTCTGGCAGGCTTCCTCCTGATGCTGGCCGGCGTCGCGCTGACGCTGCTCGCCTCACTCATAGCGATCGGGCTCGGTATCGCGCTGGTCACGACCGGCTTCTTCATCGGCCATTCCGTCGCCAGCGGATCGGTCGGCGCGCTGGCGCGGGGCGACAAGGGCCATGCGACCTCGCTCTATCTCCTCATCTATTATCTGGGCGCCAGCGTCACCGGCTGGGCCGGCGGCTGGGTCTGGCAGCATGGCGGCTGGCCCGCCATCGGCGCGATGACGGCGGGTTTCGCCCTGGCCGGCGCACTTCTGGCTGCGACCTTTCTCCGGCAGCGGAGCGCCTAACGGCTTGGGATCGCAAGGGGACTCGCCTTTTGCTCGGTCTGCGATATGATTTTGTCTGTCAGGACATGCCCAGCTCGCAAAACACCTGTTTGGCGAGGCGTCTTCGATTTTTTCATAAAAGCGACATGAGCCTCTTTGCAAAGCCGAAAAGGCCGTCTATATCACCACTCACCGACGGCGACACGCCGACGGGACATGGCGCGGGGTGGAGCAGCCCGGTAGCTCGTCAGGCTCATAACCTGAAGGTCGCAAGTTCAAATCTTGCCCCCGCAACCATTGTATAGAACGGATAGCCGGAGGCTTTGGCCGAAGGTCTTGGCGCGGGGTGGAGCAGCCCGGTAGCTCGTCAGGCTCATAACCTGAAGGTCGCAAGTTCAAATCTTGCCCCCGCAACCAGTCCGAGAACACGAGACCAGATCACGAGCATCAGCCGCCCAGACCAGGTGGCTTTCTTGCGTCCGCAAGTCTTGGTCAATGCGTCCCCGCAACCATCTCGACTTGCGATCGGCCCACCCCTCTGGCAGGCCTTTTGCTTTCGAGCGATACCGCAAGGACACCCGTCAGATCGCCGCGCACGTCGATCTGAAGCTCGCCATTCTCCGGTGTCAGGATGATCTCGCGCCCCAGCGAGCGCAGCACGTCGGCCGCCACCATCCACTTGGCTTCCAAATCCTTCTGAAGCGCCGCGTAGAGTTCGTCGATCTGGATGTGGTGGCGGAGCATGTTCGGGTGCGGGAGGGAAGGCGACTCCTCGGCCTCTTGCAGGATTGCCTTCGGCGTCTTCTGACGCCGCTCCAGCCCAACCATCGTCTTATGGAGACGTTCGGCAGCGCCGCCTCCCAGAACGAGATTGAGATGTGTGTCCCGCTCTCGGTCGATCTTCTTGATCTCCGCGCCTCGGCCGCATCGATCGACCCTCCATGAGAAGCCGGTTCATCTCGCGCGTGAACTCGTCGCAAAACTCCTTGCACAGCGCAGGGTCCATCAGCTGATGGCGCCGCGCGTTCAGCACCCGTGCTTTGAGCTGGTCGCGGCGGATGTTCTTGCGGTTGTCTCAGATGCCATTGTTGCGTGCCATCGAGCAGGCGACCAAATCGGCCGAGATCATCGAGTGGCCGCTACCGCAGCAGCCGAACCTGGTCAGGCCCGAGAAGAGGTATTGGGGACGCCGGCGTTCCCTGGAATGGTTCGTGGCGTCGCCGTCGTCGCCGCGATTCCGTTTGGCCGCGCGCTGGCGTTCCTGCGCCATGGCCAGAGGGCGCCATCGAGGATGCGCAGTTCGGGAACGTCCTGCGTGATCCATTCCGGTTCCGGGTTCATCCGCCCTGGCGCTTGCCGGTGTCCCGCTTCGGATTGCCGTTGATGGTGCTGAAGCCCAGTCACCGCCACCCGGGGTGGGGGGGCGTTCTTGTTCAGCTCAAAGCGGCTTGCCGGGTTGGTTCTTTGGACGGTGCGGCTCCAACACCGCCCATGCCTCGTCCGATAGCCGAAACAAATCACGCATGATCGCCTCCTATCCGGAAACTCAATTCCGGACGGGATCAATCGGTCTCGGCGATATCTTGGATGCGTCTCGTACCTGTGTCGCCGACCCCACTCGGTCGATCCATTCACCGCGCGAGATGCCGGCTTCCATTGAAGGAGATCGGACGCGCCGAGCCTTGCACCACGCGTCCTGATGCGAAGACCGAATAAGGCAGGAGGTTTCCTCCGAGACCGTCACCGACCGATCATGGCCGTGGCCCGTTAGCGGCGCGCTGGTCCGTCGCCGTCGAGCGAATGCATACCGCCCGCAAATCGCGCGGCGAGCGCGCCGAAGCGGCGCGCCAGAACGCCGGCCAAACGCCCCATATGCTGAGCCTGCATGCCACGCGCCTCGGCCATGATGTCGGCCTCCCGGCGAAAACTCGACGCTTCAAAGCTCTCACGCATCTCGGTCTCTTTGTACATTCTATTTCTGCTGCGATGCAGCATAGACCTCTCGCCTCCGAGCATCGAGAGGCGAGGCCGCTGTATTTTTACATAGCTGTCATTCGCGCAGCGCCAGCTTGGTTTGGCCATCCCATGGGACCCGTCCGTAACTTGTAGAAACGAATGAATCAAATGCATCGATGGTCGAAAAATTCGCGTTTGTCAGATGCATCGGCTCATTGGAGACTGACCGCACATCACGGAGGATTGATGTGTCTTTTCCGCGCCAGATTGCCCTCGTGGCGGGCGTTGCAAGCCTGCCAAACGCTGGTTTTCGCGTAGTCCCTCTGGTCGCCGACCAAGCCGCGCGCGCGGGGGTCGCCGACCTCGACCCCCAAAAAACCGGCGAGTCTCCCGCAAGGTACAAGGGCGACGCCGATATCCGGCTCGTCATCGACGGCTGCTGCCAAGAGATGGGCGATGCCTTTCGAGGTCTAGCCGGGCTTGCGCCGGTGCCGGGGCGTCTGGCGCCTTCCAACGCGGCCTCGCTTACGCGATGGGTCGCAGCATGAGCCCGGCCGAGACGACGATCGGCTTCGTCGGATTGGGCGCCATGGGGCGTCCGATGGCGGCTCATCTTATCGAAAATGGCTTCGTGGTGCAGGGCTTCGACATAAGCCAGGCGGCGCGCGACGCGCTCGAAACGGCAGGTGGCAAGCCCGTCTCTTCGGCCGCCGAGGCCGCGACAGGTGCCGACGCGCTCGTCCTGATGGTGGTCAACGCGGATCAAGCCCGCGCTGTTTTGTTCGAGGCGGGCGCACTGGATGCGTTGCGACCGGGCGGCACCGTGGTTCTGATGGCGACGTGCCCGCCCGGTGCCGTCGAATCCATGGCGGAACGCGTCGTGGCGACAGGCCGCGGTTTCATCGATGCGCCCGTGTCCGGCGGCGTCGCAGGCGCGACGGCGGCAACGCTCACCATCATGGCGGCGGCACCCGCCGACACGCTCGCCGCGCTCCAACCCATGCTCGATGCGCTTGGCGGCAAGGTCGTGCATGTGGGAACCCGGCCAGGCCAAGGCGCGCTTGTCAAAGCCGTGAACCAGCTCTTGTGCGGGGTCCATATCGCGGCCGCTGCCGAGGCCTTGGCGCTGGCCGGCAAGGTCGGCGTCGATAAGGCCGTGATGCTCGACATCGTGTGTGGCTCGGCCGCGTCAAGCTGGATGCTGAAGGATCGCGGCCCGCGGATGCTGGAAGCGCAGCCTGTTACGACCAGCGCGGTCGACATCTTCGTCAAGGATCTGGGCATCGTGATCGAGGCCGGGCGGGACGCCAAGGCGGCCGTGCCGCTGGCCGCACTCGCCCATCAGCTATTCCTGGCGACCTCCGGTCAAGGGCACGGGAAGGCCGACGATAGCCAGATCATCAGAACCTATGACGGCTTGAACGGCACCTGAGAGCGCCACGGCCGGCTTCAATCGACAACGGGAGGAATGATACATTGACGACGAAAACACCGAAGGCGGGGCTGAACCGCCGCGCGTTTCTGGCAGGCGCGGCCGCCCTGCCCATGATCACGGTGATCACGAGCCGGAGCTTTGCGGCGGAATTCAGCTACAAGTTCGCGACAGGCCAGGACCCGAGCCATCCCGTCAATGTCAGAGCCGGCGAAGCCTTGAATCGCATTCGGGAGGCCTCGGGTGGGCGACTCGATATCAAGATGTTCCCTGCCAACCAACTGGGCTCCGACACAGACCTTCTGAGTCAGGTGCGTTCGGGCGGCGTCGAATTCTTCAATCTCGCGACATCCATCCTCAATACGCTGGTGCCGGCAGCTGGCCTCGTCAACATCGGCTTTGCCTTCAAGGACTATGCCGATGTCTGGAATGCGGTGGATGGTCCGCTTGGCCAGTACATAGCCGCGCAGATTGCAAAGGTCGGCCTCGTTTCGGTCGTACCGCTCTGGAATAACGGCTTCCGCCAGATCACCTCGTCGACGCGGGATATCATTGCGCCCGCCGACCTTGCGGGGTTCAAAATCCGCGTACCGCCGGCGCCCATTCTGACCTCGCTGTTTCAGGCGCTCGGCGCGTCGCCGACGCCGATCAACTTCAACGAGCTTTATTCCTCCCTGCAGACCAAGATCGTCGAGGGGCAGGAAAATCCCCTGGCCATCATTGCCACGACCAAGCTCTACGAGGTCCAGAAATCCATCAGCATGACGAGCCATGTCTGGGACGGCTACCAGATTCTCGGCAACCGCCGCGCCTGGGAAAGGCTGCCGGCTGATCTCAAAGAGATCGTGCAGCGCGAGCTCGCTCAATCGGGGCAGCAGGAACGCCAGGACATCGTCAAGCTCAGCGAAACGCTGCGCCAGGATCTGACTTCCAAAGGTATGGTATTCCACGACGTCGATCGCGCCAAGTTCCAGGATATGCTCAAGACCACGAGCTATTACAAGGACTGGAAGGCCAAGTTCGGCGATGAGGCCTGGAAGGTGCTGGAGAGCACGGCGGGGAGCCTCACCTGATGGCGGGGATACCCGTCGCGGCAGCGCCCCTTGAGGGGCGCTCGTTCGCATCGGAAGCCGAACGCCTGCTCTTGCGTGCGATGGAGGCACTGGCGGCGATTCTGGTGGTGGCCGAGACGATCATCCTTCTGATGGGCGTCGTGTCGCGATTCGTCTTCGACAACCCCTTGATCTGGAGCGACGAACTTGCGTCGCTCCTGTTCCTGTGGCTCGCCATGGTGGGTTCCGCGATCGCTCTCGCGCGCGGTGCCCATATGCGCCTTTCAACCGTGACCGCCATCATGTCGCCGGTCTGGCAGAGGCGACTGGAGGCTCTTGCGACCATCGTGCCGTTGATTGTCCTGATATTCCTGTTCCAGCCGGCGCAAGACTATGTCGAGGACCAGAGCTTCATCGAGACGCCGGCCCTCGGTTGGCCGGGTTCGGTGCGCGCCTATGCCATGCTGGTCGGCATCGGGTTGATGTTGGCCGTTGCGGCGCTGCGGCTCCTCAAACTGGGGTGGCGCGATGTGGCCCTGTCGGTTCTGGCGCTCGGCGTTCTGGCCGTCGGGCTCTATGCTGCGGCCCCAGTCCTGACGGCGATCGGCAACTGGAACCTCCTTTTTTTCTTCGTCCTGCTTGTGGGCGGAGCGGTTCTTCTCGGGGTCCCGATCGCCTTCGCCTTCGGCCTTGCCACCATAGCCTACCTGTTGACCACCTCCTCGACGCCTCTCTCCGTCGTAGTGGGACGGCTCGACGAAGGGATGAGCTCGCTGATCCTGCTCGCGGTCCCGCTCTTCGTTCTGCTCGGGCAACTCGTGGAGGCGACCGGCATGGCTCGCGCCATGGTGGCCTTTCTGGCCGCTTTGATCGGTCACGTGCGGGGCGGGCTGTCCTATGTGTTGCTTGGCGGTATGCTGCTTGTCTCCGGCATTTCGGGTTCGAAGGCGGCGGATATGGCTGCCGTCGCCCCAGTGCTCTTCCCGGAGATGAAGCGCCGCGGCCTCGACGAGGGCGAGATGGTGTCGCTTCTGGCAAGCTCGGGCGCCATGGCGGAAACGATCCCACCCTCCCTGGTGCTGATCGCCATCGCCTCGGTGACAGGAGTCTCGATCTCAGCGCTCTTCATCGGCGGCCTCCTGCCGGGCGTGGTGCTCGCGGTTGCTCTCGCGATCCTGGCCCGTCATCGCACCATAGAGGCACCCACCGCGCGGGCGCCGCTGGCGGTCGTCGGCAAGACCTTCCTGATCGGCCTGCCGGCGCTGATCCTGCCGGTGCTCGTCCGCACCGCCGTGGTCGAAGGCGTCGCCACCGCCACCGAAGTCTCGACCATCGGCATTGCCTACTGCCTTATCGTGGGCGTTCTCGTCTATCGGCAGTTCGATTGGCGGCGCGCCTATCCCATGCTGATCGACACCGCGACGTTGTCCGGCGCCATTCTGTTCATCATCGGAGCAGCGACGGGTATGGCTTGGGCGCTGACGCAGTCAGGCTTCTCGCACGCTCTAGCGCAGGTCATGGCCAGCGTACCCGGCGGGCAATGGGGCTTCCTCGCGGTGTCCATCCTGGCTTTCATCATGCTGGGGAGCGTGCTCGAAGGCATCCCGGCCATGGTGTTGTTCGGCCCCCTCCTGTTCCCGATCGCGCGAGAGATGGGTGTCAACGAGGTGCATTATGCTGTGGTGATCATCCTCGCCATGGGCATCGGTCTCTTCGCGCCGCCCTTCGGTCTCGGCTACTACACGGCCTGCACGATCGGGAAAGTGAATCCGGATGTCGCCATGCGGAAAATCTGGCCTTATCTCGGCGTTCTCGTACTGAGCCTTCTGCTGCTGGCGGCGGTGCCATGGTTCTCGACGGGGTTTCTGCCGTGACATCTCCGACCACACAGGTCCGGGCGGCTCTTCTCCGTTCGGCCTGTTGAGGTCAAGCGCTCCTGGGCTGGAGATCAGTCTTCAGCTCGGGAATAAGGTGCCGAAGCCTCGCGGGCACGCCAAGCTGCGGGACCACCGGGGGAGGGCAGCGACCCATGCGAACCGGACGTGGGCGACATCGTCCACGACCAATCCGCGACCAGTTGCGACCCTGCGCATCCTGACGGTGATCGACACGTTCTCGCGCGTCCCGCCCGCTATCACCCGCGCTTCAGCTACCGTGGTGTGCCGCTCATCACCTCCATCGTCTCCATCATCTCGTCGTCCTGCGGTCGGCCTCGCCTGGCTTCCCAATCGAGGGCGCTGACGATGGAATTTCGCTCCGACAGTTCAACGGCGAATCGCGCCGTTCCCCACCTGTCGTTGAAAGCCGGAATGGCCGGATCGGCCCGCTGCGTTTCTTCTCACCGGCATCGGCTCTGCCGACCCTTCTTTCCGGGGCTCCCTCGCCGTCGCGCCGTCCGGCCGCCGAAGGCGCGATCGAGGCTTCGGCAGCCCTCACCGCTCGCTGGGCTGGGAGCGGCATCTGGAGGCGCAACGCCGGCGATTGGCCATCTCACCAAACTTTAAGGGAATCGTGCCATAATGGACCGTGATCGGCTTGGCGGCACTCTTCCGAAGTGGGTTGAGCGTGCCTGTGTGAACGTCGTCAAGCCAGCCATGACGTGACAGGGATTCAAGCGGGCGTTCAGCCGATGTCGTCGAAGCCGATCGCGAAGTCTCCGGAACCGGACCCGAACGGCGCGACCGCGTCAATGCGCGAGATCGCGCGCCCCGTGTCGCTCTGTGAGCGAAGCCCTCATGATCTCACGGTTCTCAACGCTGCGTTCGCCACCGTGAAGATGGGCGTTTGGGAATGCAGTCTGCCCGACCAGACATTGATCTGGAGTGATGGGGTCTATGATCTGTTCGATCTCCCCCGAGGCATTCGCCCCGACCGACGCTTGATCCTCCAGCAATACGAACCCGAAGCGCGCGAGCAGCTGATCGCGCTCCGCGCTCAAGCCATACGAACGGGCTCGGGCTTCGAGTGCGACGCAAGGATCCGAACCGGCACGGGGGCGCAACGCTGGATCCGGATCACCGCCACGGTCGAAATGCGCGATGGCGTTCCCGCTCGCATTTTCGGGGTGAAGCGCGATGTCACGGATGAACTGGCCCTTCTGGAGCGTATGCGCCACCTCGCCGAACACGACGAGATAACCCAGCTTGCCAACCGCCATTCCTTCAATCATCGCCTGCAGGCTCTGTGCGAAACGGCGGTACGCTGTTCCTCACGCGCCACGCTTCTGCTGCTCGATCTCGACGGGTTCAAGCTCATCAACGATCGGCTCGGCCATAGCGCGGGGGACGAGGTCTTGCGCATCGTGGGACAAAGGCTCGCTGACTGCGCCGACGGTCTGGCATTTCCGGCGCGGATCGGAGGAGACGAGTTCGCCTTGTTGACCGACGCCGCGAGCGCCAAGGTCGAGATCCTGGCCATGCGCGCGATCAGCGAAATCTCGCGGGACATGCGGGTCGAGGGGAGGCTGGCCAAGGTTGGCGCCTCCATCGGGATCGCCACGCGCGGGGATGGCAACGCCATCCAACTCTACCGAGAAGCGGACGCTGCCCTGTATCAAGCCAAAAACGCGGGACGCGGCGTTTATCGGATATTCTCCGGCGTTGCTTCCGCTCGCTGAGAGCATCTGAATCCCCTGGGGTGGAAGGTGGAGGGTGGACGAGGGAATCCCATCAGTCCACGCGAAGCGAAGAGCCATGGATGCGAGGGGCGAGGGCCGAGCATTCGCAGGGCGAATGAGGGATCCTATCTCGACCAGAGGATGACCTCCGTTACCCCCACGGATCCAATTCAGAACCACGAACGCCCCATCCGTCGAACGGCGCCAACACGGTCCTTGCGATAAGGGATCCGGGGCACCGCACAATCGAGCAATGTAATAAATATATCAAACAATATACCCTCAACCCTTAGTATTTGCATTTAATCTCAAGTAAATTTCTCGATATAGCCACACGCATAAAGAGTTCTTTAATGCAAAGCGCGCTAATTTAGTCTGTAGCCACCTATCGATTCAGGCCATCTATCGAACGGTTTCCAAGAGCGAAGTATGTTGGAGTTCCGCGACAGACACCGAGATCGTGCCGCGCGTCGATGCTTTGTGCGAGACAGGCGGGGAGCAACCGCGATCGAGTTCGCCATTCTGGCAGTGCCGTTTTTCCTTCTCATCTTCGCCGTCCTGGAAACTGCAGCGGTTTTCATTGGGGAAATGACGTTGGAGAACGCGACCGCTCAAGTCGGCCGTCAGGTCCGCACGGGCGAGGTCGCGGATGCTCAGGTCTCGGCTCCAGACCTGCGACAGAGGATCTGCGCCACCATGGCCATCCCGATCGACTGCGAGAAATTGCAGATCGATCTGCGCGAGTACGAGCGCTATTCGGACATCTCGTCGGCCGCCCCGGTGAAGAATAACGTGATCGACGTCGACGGCTTGGCTTACGACGAGGGCGAGCCAGGTCGGATCATGGCGTTACGCGCGTTCTACGAATGGCCCATTCACACGGACATCATTCGCCGTTTCCTGTCCAACACACCAAGCGGCAACCACATGCTCGTCGCGGTCGATGTGTTCAAGACCGAGCCGTTTCAATGAAGCCGTTTCGAAGGTTTGCTTGGCAGTTCTCCCAAGCCCCGCTCCTGACAGGTCGTAACGTCGCGAACAGGTCTGGCGTCGCCGCGATCGAGTTCGCGATCATCGCGCCGATCCTGCTCCTGATCTATATCGGCAATATCGAGCTGACGCTGGCCCTGACATGCGACCAAAAGTTGAAGCATGCCACGTCGGTCGTTGGAGATTTGATCAGCCAATCCTCCACTCTCACCTCCGACGACGTTCTGCAAATCTTCACGGCCGCGAACGCCGTGCTCCAGCCCTATTCTCCTAATCCGCTGAAACTCCGGGTTTCCGTTCTATCACCCAAACCGGACGGACAGTCGAAGGTAATGTGGTCCGTAGGGCAGAATATGGATAGAAGAAGCCCGGGAAGCATTTATCAAACTCCGCCCAATCTTTGGACCGACGAGCAGAAGTCTCTCGTCGTGACTGAAACACTTTACGATTACGAGCCTGTGACCAGCGACATTTTCGAGAAGTCGGTCGAGCTCTCCAAAGTCACGTATTCCCGCCCTAGAGGAATGTGGACCATAACCTGTACGGACTGTTGATAGAGCTTTGAGGATCAGAGAGATGCTTTCGAATTTCTCGAGCGATCGGTCTGGAACCTTCGCAATTCTGACGGCGATCATCGTCATTCCGTTGATCTTGATTGTCGGCTTCGCAATCGATGGTACGCGATACTACTCCGCGCGAAGCCAGCTCCAAAACGCGACCGATATGGCCGCTCTCGCGCTTGCCGCCTCCATGGAACAGGATCAGCAAAAACTTGAGGCTCTAGCCAAATCCTATCTTCTGGCCAACATGACGGACGCGTCTGTCATAGATCTGAAACTCGACGCCCTCGAAGCAACTTCGAAGGACATCGAACTCACAACATCGGCCGTCCTGCCTTTGACGCTCATGCAGATCGCCAATTTTCACGATCTGGGTCTTCAGACGGCCGCCAAGGCGATACGCGCGCCCGTGCGGAAGGTGGAACTCGCTCTCGTGCTCGACAACACCTGGTCCATGTCGGAACAGGATCGCAGCGGCATCTCCAAGATCGACACGCTGAAACAGGCTTCTCGCGAACTCGTCGATCAGTTGATTACTGGCGATGACAGTCCGATTCGAATCGGGATCGTGCCCTATGCCGATTACATCAATGTCGGGACGAAGTACCGCAACGAACCATGGATCGACGTCGGCCGAGACTACACCGAAGCGGCGAAAGACAAAGTCTGCGAAACCAAGACCCAGAAAAAGATCTGTCTTCAGAAGACCGCGGAATATTCTTGCAAGAAATTTGTCGACGGTGTGCCGGAACAATCCACCTGCGGTGGAGACTGTACCGCGTCGGAAATCAGGACGGTCGCGCCTTACGAAGACTGCTCGGGAGGCGGAAAAGGTAAAACCTATAAATGGTTCGGCTGCATCGGTTCGAGAAGGCCGGGAACCTATCGCCTGAACGACCTCGCCAGCAGCATTCCCTATCCCGGCTATCTCGAAACGAGCCAGCATTGCCTGAGCCCGATCGTCCCCTTGAGCAACGACAAACCCACCTTGCTCGCTGCGATCCACAACCTCGTCATCAATATAGGAGATAAATACAAGCCCTACACTTATATCCCGGCAGGGATGATTTGGGGCCAGAACGTCCTTTCCGCTACCGAGCCTCTCAGTGAAGCGGCGGACTATGATAAGGACAATATCGATCCGAAGAAGATCTTGGTTCTGATGACCGATGGTGACAATACGCTGCGGTTCGACCCGAATGACGGTCGTCACGTTTCGTTGAGTTCGAAGGCAGACAAGGCCGCGATCGAGGTGAACCAGACAAACAACGATACGTTGTCGATCTGCAGCTACGCGAAGAACAAGAAGATCGAAGTCTACACCATCGCTTTCATGGTGGACAACGCCACCGCCAAGGACATGCTGCGGCGATGCGCGACGGATGCGAAGCATTATTTCGACGCATCGGATCGGAACCGCTTGCTGAGTGCGTTTTCCGGCATCGCGAAGGCCATCAACCAGGTGCGTCTGGCCCAGTAACGTGGAAGGCCGAACCCGAAACGAGTTGAGCGGTTTCAGCGGGCTGTGATTGCATCTGGTTGCGAGGCTTCGTGGCGCCGATCATGCCTTGGACTGAAGCCGCCCGGCGCGATCCGGCGCGTCGAGGGTGGTACTTCAGGTGATCTTCGCGACCGGGAACGGGCGCTGATCTCGCCCCTACCTCAAAGACCGCTCGCCGAACCGACGCCGCTTTTTTGGGTTTCGCGGAGGCGTCGGGTCGTTGAGCGAACGTTCGCGACGGTCCGAAGGACAGGCGAGACATGTGGCCCGCTCTTGGATGGCGAGAAGACCCGACCAGCCGGCCCCGCGAGTTATTGTTGGGTGCTCTTATACCCAGCCCCTGATCTGCTCGGCGATCTTCCCGACGGAGATTCCGTATAGGTCATGAAGCGTCGGCAGGGCACCAGCCTCCAGGAATTCGTCCGGTAGGCCGATCATGCGGAAGGTCGGCGTGACGCCGGCGCGTAGCAGCGTGCCGGCGACGGACTCGCCGAGTCCGCCGACCACCGAGTGGTTCTCGGCGGTGACAACCAGCCGCCCGCCTCGGCCTGCCTCCCGCAAGATCGTCTCCGTGTCGAGCGGTTTGATGGTGGGTGAGTGGAGGACGGCGACGTCGATCCCATCCTTGGCAAGCTGCTCGGCGGCGTCCAGAGCGCGCATCGTCATGAAGCCCGACGAGATTACGAGAACCTGCTTGCCTTCACGGATCACCTGCGCCTTGCCGATGGCGAACTGATAGTCCGGCTTCCAGCGGGTCAGCACGGCCGGCACCTTGCCGCGCAGCAGGCGAGAATAGATCGGTCCGGGATGGGCCGCCATGGCTGGCACGGACTGGCGGATGTCCACCGCGTCGCAGGGGTCGATGATCGTCATGTTCGGCAGGCCCCGAAAGATCGCCAGATCCTCGGTCGCCTGATGGCTCGGGCCGTAGCCGGTGGTTAGGCCCGGCAGGGCGCAGACGATCTTGACGGGAAGATTCTCCTCCGCGATCGCCATGGCGATGAAGTCATAGGCGCGGCGGGAGGCGAAAACGGCATAGGTGGTGGCGAAGGGCAGGAAGCCCTCGCGCGCCAGACCTGCCGCCGCCGAGACCATGACCTGCTCGGCCATGCCCATCTGGTAGAAGCGGTCCGGCATCGCTTGGGCGAGGATGTGAAGGTCGGTGTATTTAGCAAGATCCGCCGACAGGCCGACGATCCGTTCGTCCGCCTTCGCCAGTTCCACCAGCGCGTGGCCGAAGGGCGCGTTCTCCGTCTCGTAGCCCTCGGCCGCGAGGGAGGCGATCATGGCGGAGGTCGCCACTCGCTCGCCTTCGGGAGCCGCACGGCGCGGCTGGTACTTGCGGGCCATGGATGCATGGGTCATGCGGGCTTTCCTTCTTCCAGAACGGCCAGGGCCTTCGCCCATTCCTCCTTTTCGACCCGGACGAAATGCGTGATCTCGCGCGTTTCCAGAAACGGCACGCCCTTGCACATCAACGTGTCGAAGATGATCACGCGAGGCTGATCGCCTTGATGCGTCCGCGCGGCATTGAGTGCGGCGACGACGGCCTCAAGGTCGTTGCCGTCGACACGCTGGGCGTGCCACCCGAAGGCCGTCCACTTGTCGAGGAGCGGTTCGGCCGAGAGCATCTGCGTCGACTTGCCGTCCGCCTGCTGGTCGTTAAAGTCGATCAGGCAGACGAGGTTGTCGAGCTTGTGGTGAGCGCCGGCCATCGCCGCTTCCCAGGTCGAGCCCTCGCCGAGTTCCCCATCCGACATCAGATTGAAGACGAAGCGGTCGCTTGCCTTGCGCTTCAGCCCCATGGCCATGCCGACGGCGATGCCGAGTCCGTGGCCGAGCGAGCCGCCGGTGATCTCCATGCCGGGCGTATAGGAGGCCATGCCGGACATCGGCATGCGACTGTCGTCCATGCCGTAGGTCTCGAGCTCATCCTCGGGTAGGATGCCAGCTTCCATCAGAACGGCATAGAGCGCTATCGCATAATGGCCGATCGACAGGAGGAAGCGGTCGCGCCCCTCCCATTCGGGGTCCGTCGGATCATAGCGCAGGGCGTGGAAATAGGAGGCGGCGAGGACATCGGCGATTCCGAGCGCCTGCCCGATATAGCCCTGGCCCTGCACCTCTCCCATCAGAAGCGCCTTGCGCCGGATGTTCCAGGCGCGACGCGCCAGCGAGACGTTGGAAAGGGCGGAAGGGGGGCGGTTGTCATGCTGCATGTGGTCTCCTGTCAGGATGAAGGCCGCGCCGGACACAGCCTCAGCGCAGCGGTGTCATTGGTCGAAACGACCGCCGCAGTTCAATCGACCTTCATCGTCAGACGGCGAGAGCCGTCCGCACGGTGGCGAGGGATCGGGCCACCACCTTCTCTATCTCGGGCAGGGGGACGCGTTCCGCGCGCCGCACCGGCTGTGCATCCGGGCCGCGGTTAAGGCGCAAGGGCAACTCGATACTGACCGGCATCGCGGCACGGGCAGCCTTGAGGATGCGCTCGCAGCCGATCGTGCCCTCGCCGATGGCGGTGAAGTGCCAGCCGGTTTCGCGGCGCACGAGATCCTTGACGTGGATGTGGACGCATGCCGGCATGGCGGCGATCGCGTCGTCGGCGAAGTCCTGCAGCTCCGGGCGGTGCGAGGCTGTGTTGGCCGCGTCGTAATTGAGGCCGAGGTGATCGGAGCCGATCCGGCGCACAAGCGCCAATCCGTCTTCGGCGGTGTTCAAGAGATTGTCGCTGCCGTCGCCGGGATTCTCCAGCGCGATCACCACGCCCAAATCCTCTGCCCGACGCAGCAAGAGATCCATATGGGCGAAGAAGGCGTCTTGCCGAACACGGGCTGCAGCATTGGTGGCGATGATGCGTGCGCCGATCGCGGCGGCAAAGCGCATCCGCCCGGTGAAGACCTCGACGGCCGTGGAGAGGCCTAGGTCGATATGCGAAGACATTGCGACGCAACCCAGGCCCTGTTCCTCGATCAGCCGGCGATAGACGCTCGCCCGATCCGGCGCGAAGGCGCTTTCGTCGAACGGCTCCGTGTAGCCCACGATGAACGCGGGCTCGACATGGGTCGCGCCGATCCTCGCCAGGCTCTCGAAGGCCTCGGCCGGACTGTAGCCGTCATAGGGCGCGGCGGACACGGAGACGATTCGTCCACGCGCGTCCGTATTGTTCTGCCCCGGCTCCTTGGTCTCCATCCCCGAACTCCGCACGCATTGCGGCGTCCATCGCCGCAAACGGGGGTGACGCCTTGACGGCGTCCGGCCCCGCTCTCCCTAGCGCGCAGGATGGGACGGTGGAGCACGCTTCAGCAAACGCGAAGTTCTAAACGTTCGTTGAATGGCATTCATGGATCGCGTCGGCCAGCGGTGCGGGCGTGCCGAGTTCTGCCTGCAACCATTCGGCGAAGACACCGACGAGGCGACGTTGCGAGCCGGACTTCGGGTAGCAGAGATAATGGCCGATGTAGCGGAGATCGCGCGTGCGCCCGGCAAGGGGCGCGACGAGCTTTCCCGACAGGATTTCACGCTGGGCAAGGCGGGTCGATTCCAGCGCGACGCCGAGCCCGTCGGCCGCCGCCGCGATGGCGAGGAACGAGCGGTCGAAGCTCATGGCCTGGGTGGCGGGCGCGGTCAGCCCATTGGCGGCGAACCAGTCCGGCCACCGCACACGCTTGTTGTCGCTGCGGATCAGGATACGCGTCAGGAGATCGGCCGGCACCCTGATCCCTTCGGCGACCTTGGGCGTGCAGAGCGGCGTGACGATCTCCTCGCCGAGCGGCTCGATCACGAGGTGGTCTCCCTGCGGCTTGCCGTAGACGACGTCGGCGTCGAACTCGCCATCGACGAAGCGGACATATTCGGTGGAGGCGGCGATGCGCACTTCCAGATTCGGATGGGCGGCAAGGAAGGTCGGCAGGCGCGGCGACAGGAACTGGGCGGCGAAGCTTGGCGCGCTGTGCAGCCTCAGAAGGCGGGAACGCCGCGCCGACACGCTTTCGACGCCAATTCGCAGTTCCTCGAAGGCCGCCGATACGTGCCGCATCAAGACCTCGCCGTCGCTCGTCAAGCGGATCGTGCGCGCCGAGCGATCGAACAGGGGCTTACCGAGCTCTCGCTCGAGTTTCACGATCGCGTGACTGACGGCGCTGGGTGACAGGTTCAGTTCGCTGGCGGCGGCCCGGAACGTGCCGTGACGCGCAGCGGCTTCGAAGGTTCGGATGGCGGAAAGCGAGATACCGTTCAACATGCCAATGTTGAACCAGATTCATTCAGGCGTGTAAACTTCGCGTTTGCGGCGCGAATGCAGGCATCTTCTACTCCTCCCCGGAGGCCCCGAACCGCAGAACCGGAACCAGGGGCGGGGAGACGAAGTGCACGGTTGATAGCGGAGGGGGATGGAGCCCTTCCGGCCGGGCCTTACGGTGAGGATGGAAGACGTATGTTGTTGAACGGTAAAACCGCCGTCATCTCGGGCGCGGCCAGCCAGCGTGGCATCGGCCGGGCCACGGCTCAGCTTTTCGCCGAGCACGGCGCGCGTGTGGCGATCCTCGATCTCGACGCCGGGGCGAGCGCCGATGCCGCAAAGGCTTTGCCAGGCGACGGCCATGTCGGCATCGCCTGCGACGTGACGGACAAGTCTTCCTGCGATGCGGCGGCGAAGGCCGCGATCGACGCGTTCGGCCGGGTCGATGTCCTCGTCAACAATGCCGGCATCACCCAGCCGCTGAAGACGCTCGACATCTCACTCGAGAACTGGGGCAAGGTGATCGACGTCAATCTGACGGGCGTGCTGCTGCTCAGCCAGGCCTTCGTGCCGCACATGAAGGAGAAGGGCGGCGGCTCGATCGCCTGCATGTCGTCGGTCTCGGCGCAGCGAGGCGGCGGCATCTTCGGCGGTCCGCACTATTCGGCAGCCAAGGCGGGTGTGCTCGGCCTCGCCAAGGCGATGGCGCGCGAGTTCGGCCCGGCAGGCATTCGTGTCAACTCCGTCACCCCCGGCCTCATCCAGACCGACATCACCGGCGGCAAGCTCACCGACGAGATGCGCGCCGACATCCTGAAGGGAATTCCGCTCAACCGCCTCGGCGATGCGGCGGATGTGGCAAAGATCTATCTCTTCCTCGCCTCCGATCTCTCGTCCTACGTCACGGGCGCGACGATCGACGTCAACGGCGGCATGCTAATCCACTAATCAGAACGGAGCCCCGCAGGGGCCCAACCCATCAGATCGCAGGGCCCGGACAGAATGGGAGCCGTCCGGCCCAGACTGCGACTTAGGCTAACGGGAGGATTTCCATGACCATTCACATCACGCGCCGTACGCTCATGGCGGGACTGGGCGCGACGCTTTCCGCACCAGCTCTTCTGAGTCTTCCGACGCGCGCCAGTGCCGCGACGGTTCTGACGCTCGGCCACGGGGCTGCGCCCGGCAATCCGCGAACGCTGGCCGCCGCAAGATTCGCCGAACTTGTGAAGGAAAAGACGAACGGGCGGATCACCATCAATGTCGCCGGCTCCGAGACGTTGGGGTCCGACGCTGCCATGCTCACCAGCCTTCGCACCGGGGCGCTCGACATGACGGCCAACAGCCAGGGCCCCGTCTCGGCGATCGTTCCCGAGATCGCCGTCCTCGGCCTGCCGTTCCTGTTCGAGACCACCGACAAGGCGATCGCAATCCTGAACGGTCCCGTCGGAGAGACTCTCGCGGCCAAGTTCAAGGCGGTCGGCATCGTGCCGCTCGGCTATTGGAACAACGGCATCCGGCACCTGACGAATTCCAAGCGCGAGGTCACGAAGCCTGGCGACGTCTCGGGCCTGAAAATCCGCACGCCCGCCGATCCGATGACGATCGACATCTTCCAAGCTCTCGGCGCCTCGACCGAGCAGATCGCCTTCGGAGAACTCTATGTCGCGCTCCAGCAGGGCGTTGTGGACGGGCAGGAGAACCCGCTCGTCAACATCGCCAGCTCCAAGCTCTACGAGGTCAACAAGTTCATCGCGCTGACGGCGCACAAGTGGGAATCGACACCATTCCTGATGTCGCAGATCGCGATGGCCCGCATCGGCGGCGACCTCGACGCGGTGCAGGCCGCCGCTGCGGAAGCGGGGAAAATGCAGATCGAACTGTCGGAGAAGGCCGCGAGCGAAGCACTTGTCAAATTCAAGGCCGACAAGGCGCTTGTCGTGACCGAAGTCGATCGAGCTGCCTTCGTCGAGGCGACGAAATCGGTCGTCGACATCTGGAAGAAGAAAGACTTCGGCGCTTTCGTCAGTCAGGTAGAGGAAGCGGCGCGCGGATGACCTCCCCCCCGGATCCGGCCGCCCACCCGAGCGGGCCTTTGCGCCCGCTCGGGGTCTCTTTTGTGCTCGCCAACGGAATCGACGCGCTCGTCGGTCAGTTCTCCAAAGCCGTCGTGATCGGGTCGGGTGTGCTGCTGACGGCCGTCATGACGGCGAATGTCGTGGCGCGCTACGTCCTCTCGTCCGGCGGATTCCGCTGGGCGCAAGAACTGCCCACCCTCATCTTTCCCTTCTTCATCGTCGCGGGGATCATACTTGCCGCGCAAGGCGGGCTCCACATGGCCGTGGAGTGGCTTTACGACCGCTTCGCAGCGCGCGGTAAGGCGATGCTGTTCGTCTTCAGCCATGTCTGCGTCATCGCGAGCTTCCTGACGCTCGCCTGGCAGGCGCGCGTCGTCGCTGCGATCGCGGGCGTCGAGCATAGCCCCATCCTCGGCCTGCCCAACAGCATCGGCTATTATGTCGTCTCGGTCGGCGCACTGCTCGTCGCCGTGGTGACGGCCACCGCCACGTTTCGAGTGGCCCGCCTCGGCTGGGACGCCCGTCCACAGACCAGCGCGGAGGAACTGCCGCTATGACACTCGTCATGATCGGAGTGTTCCTCGTCACCATGCTGCTCGCCATTCCGGTCGGTTACGGCCTCATCATTGCGGCGGGCGCGGCCATTCTCTCGCACGGCTATCTGCCGCTGTCGCTCGTCGCGCAACAGGTCTACGATCAGACCCAATCCTTCCCGATGTTGGCCCTGCCTTTCTTCATGCTGGCAGGCACGCTGATGCTCGGCGGCAAACTCGGGAACCAGCTTCTCGAACTTGCCAGTCACGTCATGCAGCGCTGGCGGGGCGGGGCGCTTTCGACCACGGTCGTCTCCTCCGTCGTCTTCGGCGGTGTATCGGGCTCGGCTGTCGCCAACGCCTCGGCGCTTGGCTCCGTTCTGATTCCCTGGCAGAAGCGGCAGGGCTACCCGGCGCCGCTTTGCGCCGCCAACAACGCGACCTCCGCGGTGATCGACGTCCTGATCCCGCCCTCGATCCCGATGATCCTCTACGCCCTGGTCAGCGGCGTGTCGGTCGCCGACCTCTTCGTCGCCGGCATCCTTCCAGGCATCCTGATGGCGGCCGGTTTCATCGGCGTTTGCTGGTATGTCTCCTGGAGGCGCGACTACGCGGTCGAGAAGAGCAGCATTCGAAAGCGCGAGCTGGCGCGGCTCGGCCTCAAGAGCTTTCCCGCCATTCTGCTGCCGATCCTCATCATTCTCGGCCTGCGCTTCGGCTTCGCGACGCCGACGGAAGTCGCGGTGCTTTCGGTGGTCTATTCGCTGGTCCTCAGCCTCCTGTTCTACCGCGACCTTACCCTGAAGCGCTTCTGCGACAACATGGTGGAAGCGGGGGTGGCGACCGGCGTTGTGATGCTGGTCATCATGGGCTCGGCCGCCGTCGGCTGGATCTTGACCTTCGATCAGGTGCCGCAGACCTTCGCGGCCTGGGTGTCGGCCAACGTTTCCAACCCGATTCTGATCATCTTGATGATGAACGTCCTGATGCTGATCGTCGGCATGCCGCTCGATCTGCCTCCGTCGATCCTGCTTCTAGGACCGATCTTCGTACCACTGGCCATGACCATCGGGCTGGATCCGGTACAACTCGGCCTGATGATGGTGATCAATCTCGGCATCGGCCTCTACACCCCGCCGATCGGAACGACGCTCTTCATCTCGTCTTCGATAGCCAAGGCACCGCTGGGCGCGACGACAAGGGAGCTTTGGCCGTTCTTCGCCATGGCCATGCTGCTGCTCTTTGCCGTCAGCTACATCCCGGCGCTCACCCTCTATTAAAGAACCCGGCGGATATGCCGCCCCGATTTCGCGACGGTTCCATCGATCCTTCGGGACCGCCGCTTCCGGTTGCCCAGAGAGACCCCATGCAGAGATTCATCAACGATCCCGACAACGTCGTGAACGACACCGTTCGTGGCTTCGTGAAGGCCCATTGCGACCTCGTGCGTCTGTCGGAGGCAAACCCGCGCGTCGTGGTCTCGACGCACGCACCGCAGACGGGGCGGGTCGGCGTCGTCACCGGTGGTGGTTCGGGCCACGAGCCGGCCTTCGTGGGGTATACCGGCATCGGGCTGGTCGATGCGGTAGCGGTGGGCGAGCTTTTCTCCTCGCCGACCGCCAAGAGCTTCCATGACGCGATCAAGGAAGCCAATGGCGGCGCTGGCGTCGTCTGCCTCTACGGCAACTATGCCGGCGACAACATGAACGTGAAGATGGCGCAGAAACTGGCGTCGAAGGATGGTATCGAGGTTGCCGTCGTTGTGGCCAACGACGACGTCTGCTCGGCTTCGGCCACCGAGCGCGAGAAGCGTCGGGGCGTGGCGGGCGAAATCTTCATGTGGAAGATCGGCGGGGCGAAGGCGGCCGAAGGCGCAAGCCTCGAAGAGGTGCGCGCCACCGCACAAAAGGCGATCGACAACTGTCGTTCGATCGGCGTCGGCCTCGGCCCCTGCACCCTGCCGGCTGTCGGGCATCCGAATTTCCAGATCGAGGCCGGCACGATGGAAGTCGGCATCGGCCATCACGGCGAGCCCGGCATTCGGGTGGAGCCGCTGAAGACCGCCGCCGAGGTGGCCCGCGACATGGCTGCGATCGTGCTGGACGACCATGCGCTCCCCTCGGGCACGGATGTTGCGGTTCTCGTTTCGGGCCTCGGCGCGACGCCGCTGAACGAACTCTATATTCTGAACGACACGATCGAGACGGAGATCGCCGCGCGCGGGCTCTCCGTTTATCGCACCTATATCGGCAATTACTTCACGTCGCTGGAAATGGTCGGCGCGACCTTGACCGTCCTCGCGCTCGACGACGAACTGAAACGCCTTCTCGACGCGAAGGCGCGCGCGCCCGGCTTCCAGGCATGACGGAGACCAATGCGATGCAGAGCTTTCCCAACGCGCGCGGTGGGGTGATCGTCGAGGCGATGGCGGCCAGGATCATCGAGAACCGCGCCTATCTCTCCGAAATCGACGGCAAGATCGGCGACGGCGATCACGGTGTGAACATGGCAAAGGGCTTCGGCATGGCCGCCGAGCGCCTGAAGAGACGGGACGTTTCGCTCTCCGAAGCCTTCGCGCTGTTGGGCGGAGTTCTGATGGGCGAAATCGGCGGCTCGATGGGGCCGCTCTATGGCATGACCTTCACGGTGTTCGCGGAGGCGATCGAGGGTCAGGAGCGCATCGACGCCAAACTCTTTTCGATCATGCTGCACAAAGGATTGGAGGGGGTTCAGTCGATCGGTTCGGCGAAGGTCGGCGACAAAACGCTCCTCGACAGTTTCGTTCCTGCGGTGCAAGCCTTCGACGGGGCGACCGCGAAAGGCCAATCGTTTGCCGATGCGCTGAACGCATTGTCGACGGCTGCGGACAAGGGGCGCGACTCGACGATCGACCTCGTCGCAAAGATCGGCCGCGCCAGCCGGCTCGGTGAGCGCTCGCGCGGTGTGCTCGACGCCGGGGCCACCTCCTGCGCCATGATTCTCGGCAGCTTGGCGGATGGTGCGAAGGCGCGTCTCACCTGATACGGACGAGCGGCGAGTGTGACTCGTATGGGCTTCCCAAGATCGCTCCGAGCTGGATCCCGATGGCAAGCGGAGGTTTGCCATGGCGACTTCTAGTCCGCGTGGCGCCGCCTTTGACGGCCCAGGCCTGCGCCGTCTGGCGCGGGAGACCGAGGACGCCAACCCGACGCGCCAACGTCTGGCGCTGGCGGGCGCACGGATCTCATGCGGTGGATCTTCCAGGAGTTCCCCATTTCGTTGTCGGCGCGCCCGCGTCCTTATGCGCAGAACAAGTTCGAGATGGAGGCTTTCAAGAAAGTTTCCCCGCCGAATAGAGGTAGAATTTGCCTTCGGCCGTTTGGACTTCGGCGGTGTCTATGTGGACGCAGCCAATCGCACAGTGCTTGAACGTGGAACGCGGGGCCTGTCGCCTTTGGACATAAGGCTGGCGGGAGCTGCCGCGGCGTCGAAGACAACGGTGCAACGATGACTCTCTCCGGCTCTGGCGAGAATGAGGGCAGGGCCAAGGCCACCGCCCTCTGCTTGAGCGATCCGGTCTAGTTCATCTCCACCACGATCTTGCCGAAGGGGCCGCGCTGGAGATGGTCGAGCGCCGCCGGAAGATCGGCCAAACCGTAGCGTCTGTCGATGACGGGCTTCAGCCCGGTCTCGTCCACCGACCGCACCAGATCCTCCAAGGCGCGGCGATGGCCGACGCGGATGCCTTGGATCGTGGCGTTCTTCGTCAGCAGCAGACCTGCGCTTCCCGAGAGATCGAACCCCTCGAACACGCCGATGACGGAAATCCGTCCGCCCACCGCGACGGCCTCCAGCGAGCGGCCGAGATGTGGCCCGCCCACGAGTTCCAGAATATGGTCGATCCCCCGATCGTTTGTGAGGCGGTGAACCGCCTCCACCCAGTCCTCCTGCGTGCGGTCGATGCCATCATCCGCGCCGAGCGCCAATGCTCGTTCCAGCTTGTCGGGGCTGCCGGAGGTCACGACAACGCGCGCGCCGCGCGCCTTGGCGATCTGGAGCGCGAACAGGGCGACGCCGCCCGTGCCCTGCACCAGAACCGTGTCGCCGGCCTCCAGCGATCCGGCTTCCGTCAGCGCGAACCAGGCGGTGAGGCCGGCGCAGGGGAGCGTGCTGGCCTCCGCGAGATCGAGACTGCCCGGCGCGGCCACCAGCCAGTCGGCCGGCAGGGCGACATATTCCGTCAGCACGCCGGGATAGGAGCCGCCGAGCGCGCGCCCGTCCAGCACTTTCGCATTGCCCGGCGCGCGCCCGTCGATCCAGCCCGGAAAGAAGGTGGACAGAACGCGGTCGCCCTCGCCAAAGCGCGTGACGCCCGCGCCCAGACCCACCACCGTGCCCGCGAGATCGGAGCCCGGCACCAGCGGAAAGGCGAGCGGCATCCCCATGCCGTTCTCGATGATCAGCGTGTCGCGATAGTTCAGCGACGCGGCCTCGACCTTCACCAGAACCTCGCCCGGCCCCGGCTGCGGGCGCTCCACCTCCACTAGGCGAAGGGCCTCGCGGCCATAGCCCGTCATCTCCCAGCGCTTCATCGTCATGACGTCGTCTCCAAAGGGTTCGAGATCGCGCGAAGCTAGCGTTGATCTCGTGTCTTCGGTGGCGATAGATCGGCGCAGGATCGGTGCTTGAGAGGCGACAATGATCGAGCAAGGCGAGATGCTGGCGGACATTCCGCTCTTTGTCGCAGCCGTGGAAGCCGGTGGCTTCGCGCCGGCGGCGGCCCGGCTCAACCTGTCGCGCTCGGCGGTCGGTAAGGCGGTGGCGCGCCTCGAAGCACGGCTGGGGGCGAAGCTCCTGCATCGCACGACGCGCACGATCGCTCTGACCGAGGATGGCCAGGTCTTTTTCGATCATTGCCGGCGAGGGCTGGGCGAGTTGCAGGCCGGCCGCGCCATGCTGGATGCCGGGCGACAGGAGGTGTCCGGTCGCCTGCGCGTGTCGATGCCGGTGCTTTTCGGGCGCCAATGCGTGGCGCCGGTGCTGATACGCCTCGCCAGCGCGCATCCCCGGCTGGAGCTCGATCTGAACTTCAGCGACCGGCTGGTCGATCTTCTGGAGGACGGTTTCGATCTCGTGCTGCGCAACGGGCCGCTTCAGCCCTGGCCCGGCCTCATGGTGCGCCGGGTGGCGCATCAGCATATGCGGGTCTGCGCCGCGCCCTCCTATCTCGAAGCGATGGGTGCGCCGAGGGTTCTGGCCGATCTGGAGCGGCATCATGCCATTCTCTATGGGCGCGCGGGCCGTGTTCTCGGCTGGCGTTTTCCAGGCGAAGCTAGGCCGGCGACCGAGACCACCCCGCCGAGCCGCCTGCGCTTCGACGATCTCGGCGTGATCCGGGATGCGGCGGTGGCCGGGCATGGGCTGGCCTGGCTGCCCTGCTGGCTGATCCGGCCGGAGCTTCTGGCGGGTCGGCTCGTCACCGTGCTGGAAGACCTGCCCTCGCATGTCTTCGACACGCACGCCCTTTGGCCGCAGACGGCACATCTGCCGCTGCGCGTTCGCTTGGCGCTCGACGCGCTGGCCGCCGAACTCCCCGAGGCGACATCGCCCGTAAGCCTTTGCGGCGATGCGCCCGAGCCGGGTCGGCGCGCTGATCGCGGAGCCGCGCCGGAGGTCTTATCCTAAAGCCTCAGTTGGTGCCCGTCTCCAGATAGGCCGCGAGGTTGCGCTGGATGCGCTCCAGCGGAACTTCTGTCGCATCGGGCAAAACGAACGTCTGGCCGGTGATGATCTCGTAGGCCCGGATATAGACGGCCGCCGCTTCCAGAACGACATCGGCCGGAATTTCCGGGATCGGATCGCGATAGGGGTCGCAGCGCGCCACCACCCAATTGCGGATGAAGTCCTTGTCGAAGCTTTCGGGCGCTGCCCCTGCCGCAAAGCGCTCGGCATAGCTTTGGGCAAACCAGTAGCGGCTGGAATCGGGCGTATGAACCTCGTCGGCCAGAACGATGCGCCCGTCCGCATCGCGGCCGAACTCGTATTTCGTATCCGCCAGGATCAGGCCCCGTTCGGCCGCCACAGCCTGCCCCCTCGCGAAGAGCGCCAGCGCGGCTTGCGAAACCGTGCGCCAATCCTCGGCGGACAGGATGCCGCCCTCGATGATCTCCGCCTCGCTCAAGGGCTCGTCATGGCCGCCATCCATCGCTTTGGTGGTCGGGGTGATGATGGGCTGGGGCAGCTTTTCGTTGGGGCGCAGGCCCTCGGGCAGGCGGTGCCCGTACATCTCGCGCTCGCCGGCGCGGTAGCGCGTCAGGATGGAGGTCGATGTCGTCCCGGCCAGATAGCCGCGCACCACGATCTCCACCGGCAGAATGTCGAGGCGACGGCCAACCACGACATTGGGGTCGGGATAGGCGAGAACGTGGTTGGGGCAGATCGACGCCGTCTGCTCGAACCAGTAGCGGGCGATCTGCGTCAGCACCTGCCCCTTGAAGGGAATGCTGGCCAGCGGCCGGTCGAAGGCGCTGATCCGGTCGGTGGTGATGAGAATGCGCCTGTTGCCCGGCAGGTCGTAATTGTCGCGTACCTTGCCCCGGTAGCGATTCGGCAGGCCGGCGATCTCGGCTTCGGAGAGAACCTGATGGGCATGAGGGGCGAGGGCGGCGGCGTCCATCGGCAATGTTCCGGCTTGCGATTCAAAGGCGAGGCCATCAGCCCCGGATTGCCGGGCAATTGCAATGATTTTTGGTGAGGGCGCGCGTTCTGCGGCGGGCGTTTGGGACCCGGCCTTGAGCCGCCTGTGGTTCGTGAGGTCTCGTCTGCGGAATGGAAGGCTACCTGCACGCCGGCCTTCGCGACGAGCCGCGCCCTAAAAGGTCAACACCCTGATCGGGCGTCGCGCCATTCACGACTACCATCCGCGAAAACTCTACGCCCCGCGAGAGACGCGTGGAGCCGGGCGTAATGGCATGGCGGACTGCGCCATCATCACGCGCAATACAAACCATAGAGCTTGCGTCTTGTCTGAAGGATTTGATTTGATTTTAGAGAGACTGGAGCGGGCGATGGGATTCGAACCCACGACCCCAACCTTGGCAAGGTTGTGCTCTACCCCTGAGCTACGCCCGCCCGCTCTGTCGTTCCGTCGCTGCCCGGTGGGCCGCTGCGGATGAGCGGCTTATGAAGGATGGCCCTCGGTTTGGCAAGGAGAAAATTGCAGAAGCGTCGCAATGCTTGAAAACGCGTTCGTGGACAGGGACTTGCGACGGGAGGTGGTCCCCCTGCTCGGCGCGGCTCGCTGTTCGACCGCGCTGGGAAGGGTCGAATCGCCTGCCCGGTTTGCGTCGGACATGTCTCGTCTTCGCGAGGCCCGCCGGCTTGACGGGGCACGACCGGCGGTGGCACCAGCGAAGGAGAGGACGAGACGGCACGGAGAGCATCCATGGTCGGGCAGGCGGGTGAGGGGCAGGGCGCGGCGAGCGCGGATTTTCCCGAGCGGGACGATATCCTGCAGGAGCTTGCGCCCGAGCTGGCGGAGCGTTTCGAGGTGCTGGGCCTGCGCTCGCGCACGGTGGCGCACGAGCCGGTCTATACGGTGGACGAATCGCAGGCGCTGCGCGGCACGATCCCCGGCGCTCACACCAAGAACCTGTTCCTGAAAGACAAGAAGAGCCGCCTGTTTCTGGTGGTCGCGCAGGAGGACACGAATGTGGACCTCAAGACGCTGCACACGCGCATCGGCGCGCAGGGGCGGCTGTCCTTCGGTTCGCCCGAGCAGATGCGCGAGCGGCTCGGCGTCGAGCCCGGCTCGGTGACGGCCTTCGGCATTGCCAATGACGGGGAAGGCGTGGTCACGCTCGTCCTTGATGAGCGCCTGATGGCGCACGATATTCTGAACTGCCACCCCCTGACGAACCGCGGGACGACCTCTATCTCGCGGGAACATCTCTTCGCCCTGTTCGCGGCGGTGCGGCACGATCCTCTGATCGTGCGCCTTGAAGCGGACGCGGCCGACCTTGCGAGCGGACAGACCTCATGAGCGACAATCCCTACGCTTCGGGACTTATGGGCTTCGGCCGTCAAAGCGTTTCGCCGCGCTCCGCCGCCGGCGCCGCACCGGCGCCTAGCGGCGCTTCGGCCGGTGGCGACCTCGTGAAGGACACGACCACGGCGAATTTTTCCGCCGACGTCATTCGCGAGTCGCGCAACCAGCCGGTTCTCGTGGATTTCTGGGCGCCCTGGTGCGGCCCCTGCAAGCAGCTGACGCCCGTCATCGAGCGGGTGGTTCAGGCGGCCAAGGGCCGGGTGAAGCTCGTGAAGATGAATATCGACGAGCATCCTTCGATCGCGGGCCAGCTCGGCGTGCAGTCCATCCCGGCGGTCTTTGCCTTCGTCAACGGCCAGCCGGTGGACGGCTTCATGGGCGCGCTGCCCGAGAGCGAGGTGAAGGCCTTCGTGGATCGGCTGGTGAAGATGGGCGGGCCGGGCGCGGAGGGCGATCCGCTGGAAGAGGCGATCACGCAGGGCACCGAGCTTCTGGCGGCGGGCGATGCGGGCAATGCCGCTCAGATCTTCTCGGCCGTGCTTCAGCACGATCCCGAAAACGCCAAGGCGGCGGCCGGCCTTGCCGAATGCTATATCGCGGCGGGCCATCCCGACCGAGCGCAGGCCGTGGTCGATCAGCTGCCGCCGGAGATCCTGAACGACCCCGCCTTCGCTTCCGTCAAGACCAAGCTGAAGCTCGCCGAGGAACTCGCGGGGCTCGGCGATCAGGCCGAGCTTCAGGCGCGGCTCGAAGGCAATCCGGACGACCATCAGGCGCGCTTCGATCTGGCGCTGATCGCACAGGCCAAAGGCCAGCGGGATGTCGCGGCCGGCCATCTTCTGGAGATCATCAAGCGCGACCGGACCTTCGCGGACGATGGCGCGCGGCGCAAGCTCCTCGAATTCTTCGACGCCTGGGGCCCGATGGACCCGGCGACGAAGGAAGGCCGTCGGCGCTTGTCCTCGCTTCTCTTCCGCTGAGGCGGACGGCGAGGCGGCCGTCCGACGGGTGAGGCCGTCGCATGGACCTTGAGTTTGCGCCCCACTGCGCCAATTGCGCGGGATGAACCGGAGAAGAACCTTGGTGCAAGCCGGCAACGTGACCTATAGCTCGGATGCCGATCTGCCGGAAACGGTGGCGGTGTTTCCCTTGTCCGGCGCGCTTCTGCTGCCGGGCGGGCAGATGCCGCTCAACATTTTCGAGCCGCGCTATCTCGCGCTGATCGACGATGCCATGTCCGGCGCGCGCGTCATCGGCATGATTCAGCCGCGCCTCGACGGCGCGGTTCAAGAGTCCGGCGAGCCCGAGCTTTGCGCCGTGGGCTGCTTCGGGCGCATCACCTCGCTGACCGAAACGGGCGACGGGCGCTATCTCCTCAACCTTCAGGGCATTGCGCGCTTCCGCGTTCTGGACGAACTGGAAAGCGACGAGCCCTATCGCCTTTGCCGCGTCTGCGCCTTCACCGCCGATCTCTCGCCGGGCGAGGGCGAGGAGGTGGTGGACCGCGACGCGCTTCTGAAGGCGTTCCGCTCCTATCTCGAAGCCAACCAGCTGGAAGCCGATTGGGAGAGTGTCTCCAAGGCCTCCAATGAGACACTAGTGAACGCGCTGTCGATGATGTCGCCCTATGGTGCGGCGGAAAAGCAGGCGCTTCTGGAAGCGCCCGATCTCAAGACCCGCGCCGAAACGCTGGTCGCCATCACCGAAATCTCGCTGGCTCGTGAGAACAGCGACGACGGCAACGGGACGCCCATCCTCCAATAGCGCGCGCCGGACACGGCGGGAGGGTGGGGCCTTTCTTGGCAGGGCGTGCGCAGAGGTCTATTCAGCGGGAGACGGGCCGGCTTATGGCTGCCCTGACTTACACGCGGCGCGCAGCCAAACCGAAAAGAGATCCGCATGGTCGACGATACCGAGCGCAAGGGCCGCCCCGATCCTAAGCTCCTAGAACTCCTGGTCTGCCCTCTGACCAAGACGGTCCTGAGCTACGACGCGGACCGCAACGAGCTGGTCTCGCGCGCCGCGCGCCTCGCCTATCCCATCCGCAACGGCATTCCGATCATGCTGCCATCGGAAGCGCGCGAACTCGATTGAGCCGGACACAATCGGGTGGGGCGGTCGGAGCGATCCGCCAAGCCTTTCCCGGAGGTTTCAGGAGACGTTCCTGCGCTCCCATCGGCCGACCACAGGCCGATCGTTTTGGAAAGGTCCGTGCATGTCCCGTCCGCCCCTGCCGCCGTTCAGCTTCGACGACGCCGTCCAGAAGGCTCGCCTGGCGGAGGATGCCTGGAACAGCCGCGATCCCGAGCGGGTGTCCCTCGCCTATACGATCGACAGCCATTGGCGGAACCGCGCCGAATTCATCACCGGACGCGAGGCGATCGTCGCTTTCCTGACCCGCAAATGGCATCGCGAACTGGATTATCGGCTGATCAAAGAGGTGTGGGCTCAGGCGGATGCGCGTATCGCCGTGCGCTTCGTCTATGAATGGCGCGACGACAGCGATCAGTGGTACCGCTCGCATGGCAACGAAAACTGGCAGTTCGACGCGGCGGGGCTGATGTCCCATCGCCATGCCTCGATCAATGATGTGCGGATCGCAGCCGGGGAGCGCAAGTTCCATTGGCCGCTCGGGCGACGACCGGACGATCATCCCGGGCTCAGCGCGCTGGGTCTTTAGGCAGACCCAAGCCTTTCCAGGAGTTTTCGGGCCTCAACGTCACCTTAAGGCGGAGGCAGCACCGAACTCCATGCCGCTCCCGATGTCAGATCACGCCGCCGAGCACGACGGCGGCGCAGAGGATAAACGAGGCGGCGAGCATCGCCGCCTCCAGGATCGGGCGCGGGCGGCGCCAGGCGGCGACGCGCTCGGCGCGGGCGCGAAGGGCCGGCGTCTCGCAGGGCGCGTCCGCGCAGGTCGGGCAGGCCGCGCGCATCAGATGCCCTCGCCGTCGCGCACGGTGCTGGGGTCCACCACCACCACTTCGGTTTCGGCCGGCACCATGAGCCGGCGCAGAAGCGGGCGCAGCGCGAAGTCGAGCGCGCCGAGAATGATCGCCTTCCACAGCGCCAAGCCCAAGAGCAGCGCGATGAGACCGATCAGGATGGCCGCCATGGCGCGGAAGATCGTGACGCCGCGCGCCCGCTCCGGGTCGGCGCTGAGCGCGGGGCCGAGCCATTCCGCCTTCACCTGCTCGAAGCGCGTGCGCGGCGCGGCCGGTGCGGCTGCGGCCGGTGCGGAGGCCGCGCCGGAACGCGACGCACTCGCGGCCGGGGCCTCCCCTTCGCGCGGCAGGCCGGTCACGATGCCGAGCGCCACCGTCTCGTTGGTCAGCGGGTCGATCAGGATGAAGGCGCCCAGCTCGCGGCTTTCCGAATAGAGCGTCGCCACCGGCGGCTTGTCGAACTGCAGCGTGACGCGGCCGATCTCGTTCATGAGAAGGGCGTTGGCATGGCGCGGCTGGTAGGAATGGATATCGACCGCCTCGTCCAGCGAGCGCACGTTGACCGGCGTCTGCGCGGTCGAAAGCTTGGCGACGAAGCGCCCGCCCGCGATCAGCGGCCGATCCACCATCCAGAGGATTTCGGCATGGAGAATGCGGTGCGCGGCGATCGGGTCGCCGACCTTGACCAGTACGTCGCCGCGCGAGGCGTCGATCTCGTCGGCCAGCGTCAGCGTGATCGCCTCGCCGTCCTCGGCGCTTTCGACCTGCCCGTTCGGCCCATAGACGGCCTTGACGGTGGAGCGCTTGCGGCTTGGCAGCGACAGGACGGCGTCACCCTGCGAGATGCGCCCGCCCGCCACCGTCCCGCAAAAGCCGCGGAAGTCGAGATTGGGGCGGTTCACCCATTGTACCGGCAGGCGGAAATGCGGCGAGCCGGCCGCGAAGGTCTGCGGCTCCACGACTTCCAGCGTTTCGAGCAGCGTCGGCCCCTTGTACCAGGGCGTATGGGCGGAGCGCTCGGCGAGATTGTCGCCGTTCTTGGCCGAGAGCGGGATGTAGCGGACATCCGTGAAACCGAGATGGGGCAGGAGCGCCTGATAGCCCTTCACGATCTCGTTGAAGACGCTCTCGTCGAACTCCACCAGATCCATCTTGTTCACCGCCACGATGACGGACTTGATGCCGACCATGGAGGTGATGAAGGAGTGCCGCCGCGTCTGGGGCAGGATGCCCTTGCGCGCGTCCACGAGGATGATGGCGAGTTCGGCCTGGCTCGCGCCGGTCGCCATGTTGCGCGTGTACTGCTCGTGCCCCGGCGTGTCGGCGATGATGAAGGCGCGGTTCTTGGTATTGAAGTAACGATAGGCGACGTCGATCGTGATGCCCTGCTCGCGCTCGGCCGAGAGACCGTCCACCAGAAGCGCGAAGTCGAGATCGCTGCCCGTGGTGCCGAACTTCTTGGAGTCGCGCTGCAGCGCTTCCATCTGGTCGTCGAAGACGGAATTGGTGTCGAACAGAAGTCGGCCGATCAGCGTGGACTTTCCGTCGTCCACCGAGCCGCAGGTGATGAAGCGCAGGAGCGAGGCCTTGGCCCCGGCCGCGGCCACGGCGGCGGCTTGCGCGCGCAGGTCGGCCTGCTTCACCGCACCGAGCGTCGGGTCGAGCGGGGCCTCGTCAGGCGCCGGGCCGGCAAAGGTCTGGTCCTCGGCCAGCGCGGTGCCGTTGGTCACATTGTCCAAAGTTGCGTCGGCTTCTGCGGAGGAAGGGCGTGCTGCGGACATCAGAAATACCCTTCCTGCTTCTTTTCTTCCATGGAGGCGCCGCCGTCGCGGTCGATCACGCGGCCCTCGCGCTCGGAGGAGCGGGAGGCGCGCATCTCGGCGATGATCTCGGGCAGCGTGGTGGCGGTGGAGCGCACCGCGCCCGTCAGCGGGTAGCAGCCGAGCGTGCGGAAGCGCACCAGCTCGTCCGATGTCGCCTCGCCCTCATTCAGCTTCATGCGCTCGTCATCGCGCATGATCAGCGTGCCGTCACGCGAGACCACGGGACGATGCTTGGCGAAGTAGAGCGGCACGACGGGAATATCTTCCAGCGCGATATAGTCCCAGACATCCGCCTCCGTCCAATTGGACAGGGGGAAGACGCGGAAGCTTTCGCCCTGGCGTTTGCGGGTGTTGAAGAGGTGCCAGGGCTCGGGGCGCTGGTTCTTGGGCTCCCAGCGATGCTCGGCCGAGCGCAGCGAGAAGACGCGCTCCTTGGCGCGGCTCTTCTCTTCGTCGCGCCGCGCGCCGCCGAAGGCCGCGTCGAACTTGTACTTGCCGAGCGCCTGCTTCAGCCCTTCGGTCTTCATCACGTCGGTGTGAAGGCGCGAGCCGGAATCGAACGGGTTGATGCCGGCCTTCAGGCCCTCTTCGTTCGTGTGGACGATGAGATCGAGATCCCATTCGCGCGCGATGCGGTCGCGAAACTCGATCATCTCGCGGAACTTCCAGGTCGTGTCGACATGGAGCAGCGGGAAGGGCAGCTTGCCCGGCGCGAAGGCCTTGCGCGCCAGATGCAGCATGACCATCGAATCCTTGCCGATGGAGAAGAGCATCACCGGGTTCTCGGCCGTCGCCGCCACTTCGCGGATGATGTAGATCGACTCCGCCTCGAGGCTCTGGAGATGGGTCATGTGCTTCATGGCAGGGGACCTTTGACGCCCGGCAAGCGCGGGCGCGGCTGAGAAGGGGGATAGGTCGGCGCGGTCCAGTCAGGCAGGGCCTGTCAGACGCAGCCGATCAGGACAGGCCAGTCAGGAGGGAATTGTCTCGAAAGCGCTGTCGCCAGGGGCGGGGCGGCCATCCTCGGCCCGCACGGGCTGGCCGGCCTCGTCCACATGCAGGCCGCATTCGCGCTTGGTTTCCTCTTCCCACCACCAGCGACCCGCCCGCTCGACCTCGCCGGGGCGGATGGCGCGGGTGCAGGGGGCGCATCCTATGGAGAGGAAGCCCTGATCGTGCAGCGGGTTCACCGGAACGGCGTTATCCACGGTGAAGACCCGGATTTCCTCGCGCGTCCAGTCGAAGAGCGGGTTGGCCTTGATCAGGCCGCGCGCGCCGTCGAAGGACACGAAGTCGAGCCGCTCGCGATTGGCCGACTGGTCGCGGCGCAGGCCCGTGATCCAGCCCGACGCGCCTGCCAAGGCGCGGCCGAGCGGCTCCACCTTGCGCACGCCGCAGCAGGCTTTGCGCATTTCGGGCGCGAAATAGAAGCCGTTGATGCCCTGATCGTCGATCAGCGCTTCGAGAGCTTCGGCCTGCGGATACTTGGCCTTGATGCGCCGGCCATAGGTTTCTTCCGTCTGCTGCCAGAGAGCATAGGTCTCGGGAAACAGGCGGCCGGTGTCGAGCGTCACGACATCGATCGCCAGCTTCTCGCGGAAGATCAGATGGGTGAGCATCTGGTCTTCGATGCCGAGCGAGGTGGTGAAGACGATGCGGCCGGGCAGGCGCTCCGTCAAAAGGCGCAGCCGCTCGGCGGGCTTGAGGCCCGCGAAGCTGTCGTTGAGGTCCTGCGCGAGCTCGGCGCTCATGCGGCCTCTCCCGCGCGGGCGGCGAGGCGCTTCTGCAGGATGCTCTGATCCTCGCCATAGCCGGTTTGGTAATGGTCGCGGACGATGTCCTTGGCCTTCATCCACTGGTCAACAGGCTGGCGCTCGGCCATCTGGTCCGGCAGCCAGACTTCATCGAAGCCGCAGGCCAGCGCCTCGGCGAACTGATCGGCGATCAGCGGGCCACTGGCGCGCAGCGTGCCGGAAAAGCCCGCGCGGCGCAGGCGCTTGGCAAGCGAGAAACCGCGCCCGTCCGAGAAGGACGGAAAGCGCACCGAGATCATCTCCACCTGCCCGAAATAGGGCTCGACGGCGCAGACCGGCGTGTCGCCCGCGACCGCCAGACCCAAGGGCGCGTTGCGCCGGTCGGCGATGGCCTGGTCGACGACGGTGAGCGGCACGAGAACCGCGCCTTCGCTCAAGGACAGATCGGCCATGTCCTCGATAACAGTGAACTCGTCGGTCTTCTCTCCGGCGGGGGTGACGAGAAGGCTCATGCGTGCGCTCCTTCCACCGAAGCGTTGGCCGCGTTGCTGCCCGCGACATAGGCGGTGAAGCCCTGCTTGAAGGGCTCCAGTCCGGCGCGCTTTACCGTGTCGATGAAGGTTTCGCCGGCCTGCCGTTCGCTCATGTAGACGCCGACCAGCGCCTCGATCGCGCCCGGCACCTGCTCGGCGTCGATGCCCGGCCCGACGCGCTCACCCAGCGCCGCGTGTTCGGAAGCGTCGCCGCCCACCGTGATCTGGTAGTTCTCGCGGCCCGACTTTTCGAGGCCGAGAATGCCGATATGGCCGACATGGTGATGGCCGCAGGCGTTGATGCAGCCCGAGATCTTGATCTGGAGCGGACCCACGTCCTTCTGCTTGGCCTCGTCGGCATAAAGATTGGAAATGTCCTGCGCGATCGGGATCGAGCGGGCGGTCGCCAGCGCGCAATAGTCGAGGCCGGGGCAGGCGATGATGTCGGTAACGAGACCGGCATTGGCGGTGGCGAGCCCCGCCGCCTTCAGCGCGGCATAGACCGCCGGCACGTCATCCTTCTTCACATGCGGCAGAACGAGGTTCTGCACATGCGTGACGCGGAATTCGTCGAACGAGTAGCGTTCGGCAATGTCGGCGAAGGCGCGCATTTCCTTATCGCTCATGTCGCCCGGCACGCCGCCGATCGGCTTCAGCGAAACCGTCAGCGCGACATAGCCGGGCTGGCGATGGGCAAAGCCGTTCTGCTCCACGAAACGGTCGAGTTCGGGGTCGGCCGCACGGGCGGCATCCAGCACCGAAGAGGTCTCGGGCAGCGTCTCGTAGGCGGGGGCCGCGAAATAGCGCGCGATGCGCTCCACTTCCCCGGCGGGGGCGTTGATCGTCGGCCCGTTCAACTGCGCGTATTCGTGCTCGACGCGGGCCTTGAACTCGTCCGTGCCGATCTCGTGGACGAGGATCTTCACGCGCGCCTTGTACTTGTTGTCGCGCCGGCCTTCCGCGTTGTAGACGCGCATGATCGCCTCGAGATAGGCGAGCAGTTCGGGCTTGGGCAGGAAGTCGCGGATCACCTTGCCGACCATCGGCGTGCGGCCGAGACCGCCGCCCACGACGACTTCGTAGCCGATCTCGTTCGTCTCGGAGTGGCGCAGAATGCGCAGGCCGATATCGTGAACCTTGATCGCGGCGCGGTCATGCTCGGCGCCGGTCACGGCGATCTTGAACTTGCGCGGCAGCCAGGAAAATTCGGGGTGCAGGCTCGACCATTGGCGGATCAACTCGCCGGTCGGGCGCGGGTCTTCCACCTCGTCGGCCGCGACGCCGGCGAACTGGTCCGCCGTGACGTTGCGGATGCAATTGCCCGAGGTCTGGATGCAGTGCATCTCGACATCGGCCAGAAGGTCCATGATGTCGGGGACATCGCGCAGCTTCGGCCAATTGTACTGAAGGTTCTGGCGCGTGGTGAAATGCGCGTAGCCCTTGTCGTATTTCTCGGCGATCAGGGCCAACTGGCGCATCTGCTTGGAGTTCAGCGTGCCATAGGGCACGGCGACGCGCAGCATATAGGCGTGAAGCTGGAGATAGAGTCCGTTCTTGAGGCGCAGCGGCTTGAACTCGTCGTCCGAGAGCGAGCCGTCGAGCCGGCGCTCCACCTGATGGCGAAACTGCTGGACGCGCTCGCGCACGAAGCGCTCATCGAATTCGTCGTACCGATACATGCCTGTCGTCCTCGATCGGTTCCGGCGCTCTTGCGGGCGCCCGGTGGGTGGCGGAAGCGCTCAGAGGCTCCCCATCCCGAAACGCTTAAAATTCAGCCTGCTTTCCGTATTTCGGCAGAATGCTCGGACCTTTCTGGCGGATCGCCTCGCGAAAATGCGTGGCGAGCGGCAGCCCGTTCGGGTCGAGCGTGACCTCGACCAGATAGGGATCGACGACCCGGTTGCTCTTGAAGCCCTTGGCGCCCTCTTCTTCCATAAAGGCGACCGTCTCGGCATCATCGGCGACCAGCGCGGCCTTGGGGTCGAGGCTCCAGCCCTCGCGGGTCAGGAACACAACGTCGCCGTCCAAGAGGTCGTTGGCGCTCATGATGACGGGGAGCTTGGGCCCCTTGGTCTTCGCACCCGCCTTGACGTCGCTCGCCATTCCCGATGGTCCTTTTCTGCCGGCCTTCCCGGCCGCCGGTTGCACGGCAGCCACGAAGACACCTCCCGACACCCGAAGAGGTGTCGCGGCTCGCTTGTTATCGTTCTAAATAATCCAATGCCAGCCACGTTGCGCCGAAGAGGATTTCCTTCGGTGCGGTTCAAGCGGATGTTTTTGCTCTTCCGGCACAGGGATGCGCAATGAATGCGCTCTGCGTCCAGCCGAGCCCGTCAGACCGGCTCGCCGCGCAGGAGCCGGGGCGTCGAGGCGCTGAGGCCGGACGCCTGCTCGATGAAATAGCGCTTGGCGAAGGGCGCGCGATCCACAAGCGACAGGCCGAAGGAGCGCGCCGCCCGCAGCATCGGATTGTCGTTGGAAAAGAGCCGGTTCAGAACATCGGTCGTGACGCCCATCTGCACGGTGTCGAAGCGGCGCCAGCGCTCGTAGCGCTGCAACGTGTCGAGCGCGCCGATGTCGAGCCCGAGGCGCGCGGCCTCCACCACCGTCTCGGCCAGGGCCGCCACGTCCTTGAAGCCGAGATTGAGCCCCTGGCCTGCGATCGGGTGAATGCCGTGGGCGGCGTCGCCTGCCAGCGCGATGCGCGGCTTCACGAAGTCGCGCGCCAGCGTCAGCCCCAGCGGAAAGGCGCGGGGCTTGCCTTCGACCGTGAGCGAGCCGAGCTTGAGACCGAAGCGCTGTTCCAGCTCCAGTTCGAACACCATCTCGTCGGCACGCAGCAGGCGCTCGGCCTCGGCCGTGGACTCGGTCCAGACCAGCGAGGAGCGGTTGTTCTTGAGCGGCAGGATGGCGAAGGGGCCGGCGGGCAGGAAGTGCTCCTCGGCGCGGCCCTCGTGGGGGCGCTCGTGTTGAACCGTCACGACGATGCCGCTCTGGCCATAGTCGGTGTGGACGGTGCGAATGCCCGCCATGTCGCGGATGGCGGAGCGCACGCCGTCGGCGGCGACCAGAAGCCGCGCCTCGATCGCGCCCGCGCCGGTCTCCACCGTGACGCTGGAGGGGCCGACCTGAAGTCCGGTGACGGCCGCGCCCGAGCGAATGGGAATGCCAAGCTCGGCCGCCCGGGCGCGCAGGGCGCCGTTCAGCGCGACATTGGGCACCATATGGGCGAAGGGCTCGCCCGGCTCGGCCTCGCCGCCGAAGGTCAGGAAGACCGGGCGCACGGGATCGTTGGTGCGTGAATCCGTAACGATCATCTCGCGGATCGCTTCAGCTTCCGGCCGGATCGCGTCCCAGACGCCGAGGCGCGTCAACATGCGGATGGCGGCTGCCGCGATGGCCGAGGCGCGTCCGTCCCGCTCCCAGACGCCTTCGGGCGCGGCGTCCACCAGCACCACCGAAAGCTCGGGCGCGGCCTGACGAATCGCGACCGCGGTTCCGAGTCCGACATAGCCCGCACCGGCCACCACGATGTCGGCGCGCTCGGGCAGGGTCTCACGGCGAGGGTCGGACATGGCTCGGACTCCGGTTCGGGACGGGACCGACCCTTCGTGGCGGCAGGTCCCTTGCGCGTTGATCTAGAGCGTCACGCGGCATGGGGACAAGGGTGGTGTGACGCCTTGCGCGTTCAAGGCGGCGTTCCGTTATCCGTCGCGAAGCCCCCGGAAGAGCGTGCTGAAGACAAAAAGCCATCTCTTCGTTGTTTTCGGAAGAATGAGGCGGGCGGGATGCGGAACGTCCGGGATCATCCGTTGCGCTCGTTCCTGAAAGAGATTTCAACGTATCCGAGTGAAAAATTTCATCGACGAACGAAGCTTGTATCGCCGGCTACGGAAATATCCATTATTCTGGGTGATATAGGGGCGGCATATCGTCGCTCTTCCGGGATCAGATTTCGCTATGACCCAGCAAGCTTTTCAGGTGGCTGTGACTGCGAACGGCAAGAAAGGCAGCATGACCTTGCGGAAATCTGGACGATCCGATCGCTATGTGTCGGGTCGGTATATCGGGTGTTCGAGCCCTTGGCATCGGCGTCCGGCTCCAAGGTCGGATCTTCCATGGGTTTCGCAACTCAAGGTTACATTTTGGAGTCCTGGCACCCATCGGGCTGCCGTCTTGGGGAGGCGAGTTTGACGGCGGGTTCCGAACCCATTCGCGCTCGCAGGCTCTTCCAGCAGGAGATGGACGAAACCTACAAGACGCTCGTATCCGGGTTGGCTTTCAGCCTTTTACCCAGCACTATCATGGGGGCGACGATCGTCGCTGTCGGCATTTTCGCCTATCTTCAAGTGGGCTCTCCAGCCATTCTGGGCGCAACGCTCGTCGGCATGGCCGCATCCCTGGCCAAGCTCGTCGTGCTCGTGGCGCATCAGCTCCGGCTGCGGCAGGCCGTTCCGAGCGTGGAGGAGGCACGCCTATGGGAGTTGGTCCATACCGTGACGACCTGCCTCGTCGCCTCATCGGTCGGCGGCCTGTCGGCAGGGCTTTTCGCGCGCCTCGATGCGGGACTTCACGTACTGGGAACGGCTCTCGTCTTCGGCTATTGCTCGGGCGTCGCCATGCGGCTTTTCATCCGGCCGCGGTTGGCCATCGCCGCCGTGGTGATCGCTGCCCTTCCACCCGCCATTTCGACGCTCGTCTTCGGCAGTGGGGCCGACAGGCTGTTGGGTCTGATCCTTCTTGTCTTCCTGTGCGGCAGCTTCGAAAGCATCCGGCATATCTACGACGTGTCCGTGCAGGAGATCGAATCGCGCATCACCATGACGCGCCTGGCGCGAACCGACGCACTGACCGGCCTCGGCAATCGCCTCGCGCTTCAAGACCTGCGCACGCTCCCACCCGGCAGGGCCGAAGGGTGGATGGCCGTGCATTGTTTCGACTTGGACGAGTTCAAGTCGATCAACGATCGGTTCGGCCATGACACGGGCGACGCGCTTCTGCGGGCCTTGGCGGGGCGCGTCAAACGCCTGATCGGAGAGTACGACATCGCCGTGCGCCTGGGCGGGGACGAGTTTGCCATCATCCAGACCGGGCTCGGCGGCGCCGATGAGGCGGAGTGCTTCGCCATGCGCCTGACCGACCATCTGATGCAGCCCTACGATCTGACCGGGCGCACCGTCACGATGCGCGTGAGCCACGGTTATGCCGCCGCCCCCGCCGCCAGCGTGCGACTGGACGATATGTTGCGCAGGGCGGACGCGGCCTCCTACCGCGCCAAGTCGCGCGGCGGCGGCGTGGAAGCCGCGCTCGGTTGAGCGCAACCCCGCCCGGTTCTCCCTTCGCCCAAGTCTGCTACATCTCCCCACGCCGCACCGGCTCATGGGTGGCGAGACGGTGCGCTAGGAAGGGAGGTTCCATGAACGATCTGGTGGCCAAGCTGGTGGAAACGCTGGACCTCGAAACGCTGGAAGAGAACCTGTTTCGCGGCATCAGCCCCGCCAATGGCTGGCAGCGCATCTTCGGGGGCCAAGTCATTGCGCAGGCGCTGGTCGCGGCCCAGCGCACCGCGCCGGCCGAGCGGCAGGTTCACTCGCTGCATGGCTACTTCATGCGCCCGGGCGATCCGCGCGTGCCCGTGATCTACGAGGTGGACCGCCTGCGCGATGGCGGCTCCTTCTCCACCCGCCTCGTCACGGCGATCCAGCATGGGCAGGCTATCTTCACGCTTTCGGCCTCGTTCCAGGTGAAGGAAGAGGGGCTCGACCATCAGATTTCCATGCCCGCGCTGCCGGGGCCGGAAGACCTGCCGTCGGGCGAGAGTCTGGGCGAGGACATTCTGGCCCGCGCGCCCGAGCCGGTTCGGCGCTACTGGATGCGGCCGCGCGCGGTGGAGTTTCGTCCCGTCTCGACCGATCACTACTTCAAGCGCGAGAAACTGCCGCCCGAGCAGCACATCTGGGTGCGGGTGACGGCCGATATCGGCGACGACCCGGCCCTGAACGCCGCCGTCATGGCCTATCTCTCCGATATGACGCTGCTCGACACCTCGCTCTTCGCTCACGGGCTCTCGATCTTCGACGAGCGTATCCAAGCCGCCAGCCTCGACCATGCCATGTGGTTTCACCGGCCGCTGCGGGTCAGCGACTGGCATCTCTACACGCAGGACAGTCCCTCCTCCTCGGGCGGGCGCGGGCTGACGCGCGGCTCGCTCTTTTCGCGCGATGGCATACTCGTCGCCTCGGTGGCGCAGGAAGGGCTGATCCGTCCGCGTCGAATGGATTAAAGAATACTCACATGTCTAAAAAAGCGGCGGCGTTCCGAATTCTTCAACGCTACCGCTGACCATCCGAAGGGCAGAAAGCGCTTTCGCACCGCACAAATGCGGCCGAAATCGATCTGTCGCTCAATTGGCACGCATCTTGAATAGGGAGAACTCGTCCCCATCCGGCTCTCGTCGGCATGGGCCGTGTTTCAAGGTCGAACGTGTCGTCCGGCGCGTTCGTTCCCTCCAGGTTCGAGGTGCTCATGAAAATCGTGATGGCGATCATCAAGCCATTCAAGCTGGACGAGGTGCGCGAAGCGCTCACCGCCGTCGGCATCCAGGGTCTGACCGTTACCGAGGTGAAGGGCTATGGCCGCCAGAAGGGCCATACCGAAATCTATCGCGGCACCGAATATGCCGTGAGCTTCCTGCCGAAGCTGAAGATCGAAGTCGCCGTTCCCTCCGACATGGTGGATCGCGCCGTGGATGTCATCGCCTCGGCCGCCAAGACCGGCCAGATCGGCGACGGCAAGATTTTCGTCTACGGCATCGAGCAGGCGGTCCGCATCCGCACCGGCGAAACCGACTCGAACGCGCTCTGAGGGGATACGGTACGAACATGCGTTTTCTGAAGACCTCCCTTGCGACCCTGGCCCTGTCGGGCCTCTCGACGGTCGCAGCCTTCGCGCAGGACACCGGCGTCGCGCCCGCGCCTGAACAGGTGCCGGCGGCTGCCGCCGCCGTTGCGGCCGAAGTCATGGACAAGGGCGACGTCGCCTGGATGATGATATCCACCGTCCTCGTTCTGTTCATGATCCTGCCGGGCCTCGGCCTGTTCTACGGCGGCCTCGTGCGCGCCAAGAACATGCTCTCTGTCTTGATGCAGACCGTGACGATCGCCGCGGTCGTCATGATCATCTACGTCACCTACGGCTATTCCTTCGCCTTCGGCGGCTCCACCAGCGCCTTCTGGGGCGGCACGGGCAAGCTCCTCCTGGCCGGGATCACCAAGGACACGATGTCGGCGACCTTCACCAAGGGCATCGTGATCCCCGAATACGTGTTCATCGCCTTCCAGATGACCTTCGCCTGCATCACGCCGGCGCTGATCGTCGGCGCCTTCGCCGAGCGCATCAAGTTCGGCGCGGTCGTGCTTTTCTCGATCCTCTGGGTCACGATCGTCTACTTCCCGATCGCCCACATGGTCTGGGACGCCAACGGTCTGATCTTCCTTGGCAAGCATGCTGGCGGCGTCGCCGCGCTCGACTTCGCGGGCGGCACGGTGGTTCACATCAATGCCGGCATCGCGGCGCTGGTCGGCGCCTTCATCGTGGGCAAGCGCACGGGCCTCGGCCGTGACAACATGGCTCCCCACTCGATGACGCTGACCATGGTCGGCGCCTCGATCCTCTTCGTCGGCTGGTTCGGCTTCAACGCCGGCTCCAACCTCGAAGCCAATGGCGGCGCGGCGCTCGCCATGATCAACACCTTCACCGCAACCGCCGGCGCGACGGTCGCCTGGGTGCTGATCGAAGCCATCCTGCGCGGCAAGGCCTCGATGCTCGGTGCCGTGTCGGGCATCATCGCCGGCCTCGTCGCTGTGACGCCGGCAGCGGGTGCGGTCGGCCCGATCGGCGCCATCTTCCTCGGCGCGATCGCATCGGCCCTCTGCTACTTCTTCGTGGCCGTGGTGAAGCCGAAGTTCGGCTATGACGACTCGCTCGACGTCTTCGGCATCCATGGCGTGGGCGGCATCGTCGGCGCCATCGGCACCGGCATTTTCGCCTCCACCTCGCTCGGCGGCGGTGGCTACCTCGAGGGCGTCACCATGGGCTCCCAGGTCTACAGCCAGATCGTCGCGGTGCTCATCACCGTGGTCTATGGCGGCATCGTCTCCGCGATCCTCTATAAGATCGTCGATGTCGTCATCGGCCTGCGTCCGACCGTGGAAGCCGAGCGTGAGGGCCTCGACCTCACCTCGCATGGCGAGGCGGCCTACCACGCCTAAAAACGGCCGGGTCTCCCGGTCCGGATTCTCGACACGAAGGGCAGGCGGAGCGATCCGCCTGCCTTTTTTCATGCGCTGTCAGATGCGTCCGAAGGGCTCGTCCTCGCGCGTGGCGACATCGCCGTAGCGCTCAGGGTGGCGCTGGAACAGCGAGCGGACATAGGAGCAGGCCGGCACCACGCTCATGCCCTGTTCGCGGGCATAGGCGACGGCATGGTCCACCAGCTTCTCGGCGATGCCCTGGCCCCGCAGATGCTCGGGAACATAGGTGTGGTCGAACACCAGCGAATTCTGGATGCCGGCCGGCGAATAGGTCAGCTCGGCCCGGTCGTCTCCTTCGCCCGCCGCGAACACGCCGCCCCGGCCGCGATCCTCGTGCCTGATCTCCATGCTCTCTCGCTCCTTTGCTGATCTTCATCGCGCCGCTCGGCGCGCCTGCCTCCTTATGTCGCGCACGCCCCTCGCGGTTCCATCACGCTGGCGGCAGAGGCGGGGGCAAGGCGCTCGGCAGAGAGACTGATGATCCGTCGAATGAGGGTTAAATGCGCTTTAACCAGCTTTCTTTACCTTGGCGCAAAAGGCTGCGTCTTCGACGGCGGGCCGCTTCCCGCCTGTGCGAGAGGGCAGGGCGGGGCGGCCCTTCGAGGCGTGGCACGGGGCACATGCGGGAGCTTTCCCGCCGACTTCAGGGCTCAAGGGCATGGCGATGGCATCGATCGAAGCACGGGAAGAGGGCGCTGGCCGGCTGGGCCGCCCGGCGCAGGTGGTGTTGGGCTTGGCGCTGGTCGCGGCGTCCATCTGGCTTGCCCTGTCCTTCGCGAGCTGGACGGTGGACGACCCGTCGCTGAGCTATTCCAACGACCACGCGGTGCAGAATCTCGCGGGCCACTCCGGCGCGATGATCGCCGATCTCGGGATGCAGCTTTTCGGCCTCGCCGCCGTGCTCTTGCCGGTGCTTCTGACCGCGCGGGGCGTGCTGCTGCTGCTCGGCCGCCGGGTCGGGCGCTCGGGCGCGCGCGCTTGGTGGGCGCTGGCGGGCATGGCGCTGGCCAGCGCCGCGCTGGGCAGCCTTCCCTCGCCCGCGAGCTGGCCGCTGCCGATTGGTCTGGGCGGTGTGGTCGGTGATCTCGTTCTGAAAATCCCGGCGCTCGCCACGGGCACCTATCCGCAGGGCTCGCTCGGCATCGTGCTGGCGGTCGTCTTTGCGCTGCCGGCCGTCTGGTGCGTGTTGAACGGCGCGGGTCTCGTGGCCCGCCTGTCGGACGAGTACGAGGCCGAGATGCATCCGCGCGGCCATGGGGCGGCGCGCGGCCGCCACGACGACGAGCGCGAAGGCGCGATGCAGCTCCTGGCGGGCGCGGCCGGCCACTGGCTTTATTCCGCCCGCTCGGCGCTCGGCCGCAAGATCGGCGACATCGCCGAGGCACGCCGCCTGCGCGACGATCCGTTCGCCCATCGCGACTGGGACCGCGACGCCCCTCTGATGCCGCCCGCGCCCGAAGCGCGCCTGCGCGAGGCGCTGCGCGCGGCCGAGGAAGCCGAAGCCGGCCGCGCGCCGGCCTCGCGCGGCCCGCGCATCGTGCAGCCGCCGCGCTTCGACGAGGCGGTGGAGTTCGAGCCCGACGAGACCGAGATGGGCTTCGTGCCCGAGCCCGCCGTCCGGCCCACGCCGGCCGCACAGCCCCGCGCGGCCG
>NZ_BBWM01000068.1:0-15091 GCF_001463805.1 Aureimonas sp. D3
AGCTGGCGCTGAAGCTGGAGCCGCTCACTGCTGCCCCCGCCTATATGGCCTTCGGCCCCGCGCTGACGCTGCGCTACTACCGCGCCCGCGACAATCTCGCCACGCGCCTCTCCGGCGCGGCGCTGCCGCCACACGCCTGACCCCCTTCACCCAAAGCCTGACAATACCCCGCGAGGAGACTGCCATGACCATGCCCATCTTCAACATATCCGATGATATCGACCTGACGCCCGCCATGCCGGCACAAGGGCGCGAGGGCGGCTCCTATCGCCGTCAGATCTGGCAGGATTCCACCGAGAACGGCACAATCGTCGCCGTCTGGAAGGCCGAGCCCGGCATCTACAACTATCCCGGGCCGCGATCTGGAAGAGACCTTCGTCGTGGTGGAAGGCGAAGCCATCTATTCGCAGGCCGAGGAAACGCCCGTGACGATCGGCCCCGGCACCATCGTCAGCATCGCCAAGGGCGTGCCGAGCCGGCTCGAAATCCTGTCGCCGTTTCGAAAGCTGGCGACCGTCATCCCGAAACCCTGAGTACCTCGCGAGCGCGCCACGCCCTGTTCGGGCTTGAGGCACACTCGGCCCGATGACCCAAAAGTATCCCGTCGGAAGCTGAGCTTTCTTCCGACGGGTCGTTCTCAACCGATTATCAAGCGGCTTCTTCCAAGCCCTTGCCGACCTTCTCCAGATGTTCGGAAACGGATTTGTCGTCCACGCGACCGGCAACCTTCGCCGTCTTGCTCCCGAGATCGGCTAGGAGCTTCTTGACCGCATCGCCATCCACCTCGTCGGCCTGGAGCTTGGTCTTGAGCGAATGGAGATCGGCTAGAATCCCCTTCGATCCAGACACGTCGACATCCTTCAGCTGCTCTTCCCAATATTCGATCTGATCGACGGCAGCCTTGGCGGCCATGTTCTTGAGGCCAGCCTTGATGGCGTTGTCCAGCTTGGTGAAACGTGCAGGCATGGTGAATCTCCAAAGCGCACTCGCGGCGCGAGAGCGTATGGGCAGCAAACGAATTCGCGGGGCAGTCGATCCTTTCGGAATCCGAATAATAAGAGCTGCCGCCAAAACCTCGCGGGGTCGGCTGGTCGGAGGTTCCGTCCCCAGCATCAAGACGGCTGGGAGAAGCCGGCTGCGCACCGGCCGGGCCGGGTGGTGCGCGCTCTAGCGGGCGGCCTTGGCCGCGAACCAGAGCACATGTTTTGCTCCACGTCCGCGTCCGGCCTTCACACGCATCTCGTCCACTTGGAAGCCGGCGCGGCCGAGGCGAGTGGTAAAGGCCGGGTCCGGCCCTTGTGACCAGATCCCCAGGACGCCGCCCGGCGTCAGCGCCTGAAGGGCTGCGGCAAGGCCGGCGGGGCCGTAGAGCCGATCATTGCCGCTGTGCGTCAACCCGTCCGGACCATTGTCGACGTCGAGGAGAATGGCATCGTAAGCACCGCGGGCCCGGCCGATCGTGTCCGCCACATCCTCCACGGCGATGTCGACGCGGGGGTCCGACAGACTGTCCCCGAAGACATCGGCCATCTCCGCCCGCGCCCAGTCGACGACGCCCGGCACGAGTTCGGCGACGGTGACGCGGGCATCCGGCGAAAGGCTCGCCAGCGCCGCGCGCAGCGTGAAGCCCATGCCGAGGCCGCCGATCAGGACACGCGCCCCCGTGCGCGGGCCGATCCGCTCTGCCGCCAGCGTGGCCAGGGCCTCCTCCGAGCCGCTGAGGCGGCTGTTCATGAGTTCGGTCCCGCCGATCATGATGGAATATTCCGTACCGCGCCGCATGAGACGCAATTCGCCGCCGCCTGGAATGGACGCTGTGCCGAGCGGCACCCAGGGGATCAACGCTCCGCCCTTTCGGAAAGAGCGCCTCGGCACTCAGCTTCGACAATGCAAGGAGGAGGGGTCATGAACAGGCTCGCTGTAGCATTTGGAAGCTGACTGGTAACGCGCAGGCGGAAAGCCGGCGAGAGATTTTGCCGTCAAGCGGGACGATCATCGCCGCCGAGGTCGGAGGTCTCGGTCAGAGTTCCCGAAAACGGACCAGAAGGCTCTGCCGGACTGACCGGCGCAACGCCAGCCGGCCCAAAACATCATGCTTTCGTGGCCTCCGTTTCCTTCGGCCCGGTTTCTCGCCTCCTCATGCTTTCATCGCGCGTCCGCTGGATCGTCTGCCGGCTGAGACTTTGGTCGCGGGAGAGCTTCGCGACTGCCCCTTCTCCAACGTCTCACGGGCTGTCTGCTTGCGTGCATTCGTCAGGCTTCGTCGACGCCTCAGGATCCTGCCCTGCTCCCTTTCACGCATCAGCCCCGCATGGATGCGCGCGATCAGAAGGCCCTCCAGGAAAGCCTGGCAGTTCGCGAACTGATCGAACGAAAAGCCCTTTTTCCAAAGCAGGCTTCCATCGACGTCTTCGGTTTCAAGGGCGACAGACCTGCCTGCCCAACGATTGGACATGTGGGATCATCATGCTCGATCCTTGAGCGGCACCGGCAGATTTCCCTTGAATACCTACCCCACAGGATAGGTTGGGAATGGTTTTACCTAACCCAAACCTATCCCGATTTTGTCCTAACCTATCCCTCAACCCCATTTCGGATCGCTCGCAAGTCTCGCAACATCGATGCATCGAACAGGAGGCCTGCATGATCGATCGGCCCATTCATGTCCGCATCGTCTCCCCCATCACGGCCCGCAACTTCCGCCCGCCCGCCGTGCTGGAAGCGCTCGGTGGCCTGGGCCTGAAGGTCAGCGGCTCGCAGATCGAAGAGGGGCCGGCGTCGATCGAGAGCGAATTCGAGACCGCCATCTGTGCGCCCGACACGATCCGTCGGATCGTGGAGGCGGAACGCGAGGGTGTCGACGCCGTGGTGATCGACTGCATGGCCGACCCGGCCTTGCGCGCCGCGCGCGAAATGGTGCGCATTCCCGTGGTCGGGCCGTCTCAGGCGGCCATGCATGTTGCCGCGATGCTCGGCCATCGCTTCTCGGTCGTCACGGTGATGCGCCGCCTGCGCGCCCAGTTCGAAAACGCCGCCGCGCTCCATGGCTTGGCGTCGCGCATGGCATCGGTGCGCTCCGTCGATATCCCGGTCCTCGCCTTGGAAGACGATCTCGACGCCACGCAGCGTCTCCTCGTGGAACAAGCGCGGCTCGCGGTGGAGAAGGATGGTGCGGAAGCCGTGATCTTCGGATGCACGGGGTTGCTCGGCTGCGCCGGCGCGGTGCGCGCGGGGCTCCTCGCCGGGGGGATCGACATTCCCGTCATCGACCCGATCCCCAATGCGGTCCATATCGCGGCCGCCCTCGCGCGCTCAAACCTGACCCACAGCGCGCTGACCTATCCCCCACCGCCCGAGAAGGACGTCGCGGGCTTCGAAGCGCTTCGCGCCAGCTTGGCCGCAGCGGCGCAATGAGCGGGGTCAAGGGGTACGCGACATGAACCGAACGCAGACTCTCACGCATCAATCGGAGACGGCGGGGCCTGGAGCCGTCTTACCCGGCACGAGCCGCCGCCGAGCCCCGCGTCTTGCACTTTGGCTTCTGGCGGTTCCCGCGACGCTGTTCTTTCTGGTCTTCTTCATTCTGCCGACGGCCTCGCTCTTTGCGATTTCCTTCAACAAGAGCGTGTCGGGCTCGGTCGCCTTCGTTCCGGCGCTGACGCTCGACAATTACGCCCGCATCTTCACCCGCTCGATCTATTACGAGGCCATCGGCCGCTCGGTCGGCATCGGCGTCGTCGTCTCGCTCCTATGCCTCGCGCTCGGCTATCCGCTCGCCTACGTCATCGCCAAGACGCAGCATCCCGGCCGCAACGCGGTTCTGATGATCCTCGTCCTGTCCTCGATGCAGCTCGACATGGTGATCCGGCTCTACGGGCTGATGGTGCTGCTCGGCGACAACGGGCTGATCAACGGCGCGCTCGTCGCCTCCGGCCTCATCTCCGGCCCGCTGCCGCTCATGTACAATCTGTTCGGCGTCGTGGTCGGGCTGGTGCAGGTGACGCTGCCCTTCATGGTGATCTCGCTGATCGACGTCATCAAGTCGATCCCGCCCTCCTTCGAGGAAGCGGCGCGCTCGCTCGGCGCCTCCCGCTGGGCGGCCTTCCGGGCCGTCGTGCTGCCGCTGTCCATGCCGGGCATCCTGTCGGGCTCGCTTCTGGTCTTCGCGCTTGCCATCTCCTCCTATGTTGTGCCGGCGCTGATGGGCGGCTGGAAGGTGGTGACGCTGCCCATTCACATCTATCAGCAGATCGCCGAAGCCGGTCGCTGGCAGTTCGGCGCGGCGATCGCCGCCATCCTGTTCCTGACCAGCCTTCTGGCCGTCATTCTCTATCAGGCCGCCGCGCGGCTCACCGCCGGAGGGCGCGCCTGATGCGTGATGGCGAGACGATCCCGCTTCCTTTCAAGATCGGCGCGGCGCTGGCGCTCGCTGTTCTCCTCGTACCCGTCCTGATCGTCGTGCTGACGGGCTTGAACGCGGGCGACTACCTGACCTTCCCGCCGCAGGGCCTGTCGCTGCGCTGGATCGGGGCCTTCCTGACCTCGCCGACCTTCGTGCCGGCCTATCTCTTCTCCTTCAAGCTCGCCTTCGTCACCACGCTGATCGCAACGCTGATCGGCACGGCGGCAGCGCTCTGGCTGACGCGCACCACCAGCGCGCTCGGCCCTGTCCTGCGCACGCTCTTCGTGCTGCCGCTGGTTCTGCCGGGCGTGGTGTTGGGCCTGGCGCTCTATGTCTTCTTCTCGACCAGCGGCATCGGCCTCGCCCGCTCCTTCACGGGCCTGCTCATCGGCCATGTCATCGTCACGACGCCGCTCGTGATCGCGACCGTCTCGGCCGCGCTGGTGGATTTCAACCGCTCGCTGGAAGAAGCGGCTCGCTCACTCGGCGCTTCGCCCCTCGAAGCGTTTCGCTCCGTGACGCTGCCGATCATCCGGCCGGGCATTTCGGCGGGCGCGCTCTTCGCCTTCATCGTCTCCTTCGGCCAGTTCGAGGTGACGCTGTTTCTCGCCTCGCCCGACACGCAGCCGCTGCCGATCGCGATCTACACGTCGCTGCGCTACCGCTTCGAGCCGACGGCGGCCGCAGCCGGCATCTTCGCGATCCTTCTGGTGATCGCCTCCACCATCCTCACCTCGCGCCTCGTCAATTTCCGCCGCCTCTTCGGCGGGCGGTGAGCGCACGTTTCCTCTTCCCCTCCCGGAGACAGGCCATGACCGACATGCATGACATGAATTCTCCCCGCCCGAACCGCCGGCAGATCCTCAAGGCGGGGGCTGCTTTCGGCCTCGTTGCGTCGAGCGCCAATCTCTTTTCGATCAATCACGCCTTCTCGCAGGACGTGACCTATGACGGTCAGGTCTTCGATGCCGGCGGCGCGACCCTGCGGATCGCCGAATGGGGTGGCTTCTGGCAGGAAACGCAGCGCAAGCTCCTGCTCGACAAGTTCGAGAAGGACTTCAACTGCCGCATCGAATACGACAGCTCCTTCCCCTGGTTTCCGAAATTCGTGGCGGGCGGGCCGAAGAACCCGGCCTATGCCGTGACGAACTGGAACCTGCCGGAAATGTTCAAGACGGCGGGCGCGGGCGACTATTTCCTGCCGCAGGACGAGCTGCTGGCGAACATGCCGAACGCCAAGGGCGTCTGGCCCTTCGCGACCGCCAACGGGCTGGGCGTCACCTGGGCCTTCTCGCGCTATTGCTGGGTCTACCGCACCGACACGGGCCTCGCCCCGCCCACCAGCTTCAAGGATTTCTGGGCCGAGCGCTATGCCGGCAAACGGGGCACCTATGTGACCACCAACACGCTCCAGATGGACTTCTTCATCGCCAGCGCGATGAACTTCGGCAAGGATCAATACGATCTCGACGCCGGCTATGAGGCCATGCGCACCGCCATGCCGATGAAGATTTCCGACTTCACCGGCAACATGCAGGCGCTGGTGGAGCGCGGCGAGGTCGAGATCGCCGTGCAGAACGACGGCGAGGTCTATCTCCAGAAGGCCAAGGGCGTGCCGGTGGATGCCTGGATCTGGGACAATCCCAAATCCATCCTGACGCAGACCAAGACCGTCAGCCGGTATCTCGAACCCATGCAGAAGAAGTTGGCGCTCGCCCTCGTGGATCGCACGCTGGACCCGGCCTACCAGACCGCCGTCGGCGAAGTCTTCTTCTACCGCCCGACCAATCGCGACGCCAAGCTCCCCGCCGGCTTGCTGAGCCAGGGCGTCGAGAACACCGCCAACGCGCTGGACGGGCTCTTCATGCCGGATTGGAAGAGCTACCTCGAACACGAGGACGATATCGTCGAAACCGTGAACGAAATCTTCGCCTCCTGACGCCGCCGCGTGGGCGGCTGCCCCAGCCGCCCGTCTCGCTCCCCTTCGCAGGATTTTGCTCCCGTGACCGACATCCGGCTGATCAAGCTGACCAAGAGCTATGGCGCCTCGCGCGCCGTCGACAATGTCGAACTGCATATTCGCGACGGCGAGTTCTTTTCGCTGCTGGGGCCTTCGGGCTGCGGCAAGTCCACGACGCTGCGCATGATCGCGGGCTTCGTGGAGCCGAGCGAGGGGCGCATCTGGCTGGGCGAGGACGACGTGACCGCCCTGCCCCCCGAGCGGCGCGACATCGGCATCGTGTTTCAGAACTACGCGATCTTTCCCCATATGGACGTGGCGTCCAATGTCGCCTTCGGCCTGAAGATGCGCAAGGTTCCAAAGGCCGAGATCGGACGCAAGGTCGAGGCCGTGCTGGCGCAAGTCGGCCTCAGGAACTACGGCGAGCGCTATGCCCGCCAACTCTCGGGCGGCGAGCAGCAGCGCGTGGCGCTCGCCCGCGTCCTTGTCACCGAGCCGCGCATCCTGCTTCTGGACGAGCCGCTGTCGGCGCTCGACAAGAACATGCGCGAGGAAATGAAGTTCTGGATCAAGGACCTCCAGCGCTCGCTCGGCATCACGACGGTCTATGTCACGCATGACCAGGACGAGGCGCTCACCATGAGCGACCGGATCGGCGTCATGCAGCGCTCGCGCCTCGTGCAGGTCGGCACGCCCGAAGATATCTACGAGCGGCCCGAAACGCTCTTCGTCACGAGCTTCATCGGCCATTCCAATCTGATCGATGTCGAGATCGGGGCGGTTTCGGAGCATAGCGCCCGCGTGCGCTTCGCCGGGGCGGAGTTCGAGGCGCGGGCCGGTGCCGGCGTCGCGCCTCATCAGGTCGCCAAGCTGGTCGTGCGGCCCGAAAACATCGTCGTGGATGCCGAGACCCTGCCTGCCGGCACGGTGCGCTTTCCCGCGACGATCCTATCGGAAACCTATCAGGGGCCGATCGTGCGCTATCGCCTCGCGATCGGCGGGGTCGAACTCACCGCCGAGCGGCAGAACCAGTTGCACCAGCGCCGCTTCCCGCCTGGCACGTCGGTTCTGGCGGGCTGGGACCCGAGCCGCTGCGAGGCGCTCGCGGGCTGAGCGATCGGACCCGACCTTTCTTTCAATCTTCGAGGAATCACCCCATGCGGATCGGAATCGACGTGGGCGGCACCAACACGGACGCCGCCCTGATGGATGGCCTGCGCGTTGTCGCGGCCTGCAAGTCTCCCACCACGGCCGACGTTTCGTCCGGCGTCGTCTCCGTTCTGCGTGAGGTGCTGCGCCTCAGCGGGGTGGACGCCGGCGCCATCCAGGCCGTGATGATCGGCACCACGCATTTCACCAATGCCGTGGTGGAGCGCCGCCGCCTGTTGCAGGTCGCCGCGATCCGGCTCGGTCTGCCCGCGACCCGCGCCCTGCCGCCGATGACCGACTGGCCGGACGATCTGGCCACCACGCTCGGCCGCCATCGCTACATGGTGCGCGGCGGGCACGAGTTCGACGGGCGCGAGATCGCCCCGCTGGACGAGCGCGAGATCCTGCGGATCGCCGGCGAAATCCGCGAAAAAGGCCTGCGCGCGGCCTCGGTCACTTCCGTCTTCTCGCCGGTCACCCCGATCATGGAGCAGCGCGCGGCGGAAATCCTGCGCGAGGAAGTGCCGGGCATCGCGCTCTCGCTCAGCCACGAGATCGGCCGCGTCGGCTTTCTGGAGCGCGAGAACGCGGCGATCATGAACGCCTGCCTCGCCGATCTGTCGCGCCATGTCGTCGCCTCCTTCCGGCAGGCGCTGCGCGACATGGCCATCACCGCACCCTTCTTCATCAGCCAGAACGACGGAACGCTGATGACGCCCGAGCATGTCGAGCGCTATCCCGTCCTGACCTTCGCCTCAGGCCCCACCAATTCCATGCGCGGCGCGGCTATGCTGGCGGGCGAGAAGGAGGCCATGGTGGTGGATATCGGCGGCACGACCTCCGATGTCGGCATGTTGATGCAGGGCTTCCCGCGCGAGTCGGCTGTGGCCGTCGATATCGGAGGTGTGCGAACCAATTTCCGAATGCCGGACGTGCTCGCGATCGGCCTTGGCGGTGGCTCGCGCGTGCGCGACGAAGGCCGGCGCATCGGGCCGGACTCGGTCGGCTACGAGATCACCTCCAAGGCGCTGGTCTTTGGCGGCGACACCCTGACCACCACCGACATCGTGGTGGCCGCTGGCCTGGAGGATATCGGGGACCGCTCGCGCGTCGCCCATATCCCGGCCGCCACCGTCAACGCCGCGTTGGATACGATGCATCGCATGGTGGACGAGGCGGTGGACCGGATGAAGACCTCGGCCGAGCCCCTGCCGGTCGTACTGGTGGGCGGCGGGTCCATTCTTGTGTCGCGCGATCTGCCGTCCGCCTCGCGCGTGATCCGGCCGGAAAACGCGTCCGTCGCCAACGCCATCGGCGCGGCCATCGCGCAGGTCGGCGGCGAGGTGGACCGCATCTATTCGCTGGAAGGCACCTCGCGCGACGCGGTTCTCGACGGCGCCAAGAAGGAAGCGGCCGACCATGCCGTCAAGGCCGGCGCCTCGGCGGGCTCGGTGAAGATCGTCGATATCGAGGAAGTGCCGCTCGCCTACCTGCCGGGATCGGCCACGCGCATTCGCGTCAAGGCCGTCGGCGATCTCGTGATCGGAGCCTGAACCATGAAGCTGAATTCCGAAGACTTGAAGGATCTGGCGCTGGGCGCGGCGTTTCTGGGCACGGGCGGCGGGGGCGATCCCTATGTCGGCCGTCTCATGGCGCAGCAATGCCTGGACGAGGGGCTGGAGATCGAGGTGATCGATCCGTCCGACCTCGATGACGAGGCTTTCGTCATCCCGACCGCCATGATGGGCGCGCCGACCGTTCTGGTCGAGAAGATACCGAGCGGCGAGGAGGCGGTGAACTCGCTTCAAGTTCTGGAGCGCCATCTCGGCCGCAAGGCGCAGGCCACCATGCCGATCGAGATCGGCGGCATCAACTCCACCATTCCCCTCGTCGTCGGCGCGCGGCTCGGCCTGCCCATCGTGGACGCGGACGGCATGGGCCGCGCCTTTCCCCAGCTCGAAATGGAGACCTTCGGCGTCTACGGCGTGTCGGGCAGCCCGATGGTCGTCTCGGACGAGGATGGCGACCACGCGCTGATCATGGCGCGCGACAACCGGGACATGGAATGGCTCTCGCGCGGCGTCGCCATCCGCATGGGCGGCTGCGCCTATATCGCTGAATATTCGATGTCGGGCGCGGACGTGAAGCGCACCGCCATTCCCAACACGCTGACCCTCGCCATGCGGATCGGCCGCACGCTGCGCGAGGCCAAGAGCCGCCATCTCAACCCGTTCGAGGCGCTGCTGGAGCTGCTGCCCAAAACGCTCTACCATCACGGGCGCATCATCTTCACGGGCAAGATCGCGGACATGAGGCGCGAAACGCGCAACGGCTTCTCGCTGGGGCACGCTCGGATCGATGGTTTGGGGCGCTTCTCCGGCACGATGGAGATCGAAATCCAGAACGAGAACCTGATCGCGCGCGTCGGCGGCGTGGTGAAGGCCATCGTGCCCGATCTCATCTGCATCATGGATTCCGAAACGGCCGAGCCGATCACCACCGAGAACCTGCGCTATGGCCAGCGCGTCTCCGTCATGGCGGTGGCGGTGCCCGAGATCATGCGCACGCCCGAAGCGCTGGCCGTGTTCGGCCCGTCCTGCTTCGGGCTCGACCATCCGTTCGTGCCGATCGAAACCATGGCCCTGTGATGCGCGAGATCACGATTCACGATCTCGACGATCTGGCCGTCGGCGCGGCCATTCTGGGCACGGGCGGCGGGGGCGATCCCTATATCGGCAAGCTCGTCGCCCGCGCGGCGCTGGAGGAGCACGGCCCCGTCCGCCTCCTGTCGCTGGAGGAGGTGCCCGACGGCGCGCAGGTCGTCGCCTGCGGGGCGATGGGCGCTCCGACCATCCTGATCGAGAAACTGCCGGGCGGCGAGGAGATGGAGACGGCCTTCGCCGCCTGGGAGCGCCATACCGCGCGACGCATCGAGGCGGTGATCCCCTTCGAGGCGGGCGGGGTCAACTCCATGGTGCCGATCGCGGTGGCCGCCCGGCGCGGCCTGCCGGTGATCGACGCGGACGGCATGGGCCGCGCCTTTCCCCAGCTCGAAATGGAGACCTTCAACGTCTACGGCGTCCCCGCCTGCCCCACCGCCATCGCCGACGAGAAGGGCAATGTCTCCGTCATCGTTACGCCGAGCGCGGCGCAGGCCGAATGGATCGCGCGCGGGCTCACCATCCGCATGGGCGGCCAGGCCTATGTCGCCAATTACGGGATGGACGGGGCGAGCGCGCGCCGGGTTTCCGTGCCGGGCACGATGTCGCTCGCCGTCGGCATCGGGCGCACGCTGCGCGAGGCGAAAGCGGCGCGGCGCGATCCCGTCCAGGCGCTCGTCGCCTTCTTCGCCGGCACGCATTACGGCTGCGCGCGGCTCATCGGCGCGGGCAAGGTGGGCGATCTCTCGCGGCGCGAGGTCAATGGCTGGTCGGTCGGCACGGTACGCATCGAGCCTTTCGAGCCGGGGGCCGATCCGATCCTGGTGGAAATCCAGAACGAGAATCTGGTGGCCGAGCAAGGTGGCCAGGTGCTGGCCGTCGTGCCCGACCTCATCTCCATTCTGGATCTCGACACGGCGGAAGCCATCCCGACCGAGCGCCTGCGCTATGGCCAGCGCGTCAACATCCTGGCTGTGCGCGTGCCAGAGATCATGCGCACGCCCGAAGCCTTGGCGATCTTCGGCCCGGCCGCCTTCGGCCTGAAGCACGCGTATCGCCCGCTGTCGGAGACGTAGAACCTTGATGTCGGCCGCCCTCCAGTGCAGCACTTCTGCGACGGAAGGCGGTTGGGCACCTGATGGCATGAATTCGACAGACAAGCGCTGGGGGCTCGCGTCGGAAGCGTTCCGCCCGCCTCGCCGGATGCCCGACATCATCGAACGGCGCTCGCTGATCGAGCGCCTTCGATCGGCTGTCGAGGGCCAGATCGTGCGCGTTCTGGCCCCCGCAGGCTACGGCAAGACCGAGCTTCTCGCCGCGTTTTACCAGACGCTGCGGATGGACGGGGTGCCAGTCGGCTGGCTAGACATGGCACGCCTCGGCCGCAAGCCGCTTGCGCCCGCGCTCGCCGCCGCCTTCGGCTTTGCCGACTTGGCCGCAGACGCCGAAATCTCGCTGGATACGGTGATCGAGGCCATTGCCGCCATTCCGGCGCAACGCAGCGTCGTGCTTCTGGATGGCGTCGCGCCTGTTCATGGGCCTTTGCTCGGACCCCTTCTGGAGATACTGCCCGATCGCATCAGCCTCGTCATGGCCTCGCGCCACGATCCCGGCATTCCCATCTCGCGCTTTCGAATCCGTGGTCTTCTCAGCGATTTCGGCCCCGCCGATCTGGCTTTCACGACGGCGGAAACGCGGCGTCTCGCGCCCCATTGGAGCCCGGGTGACCTGGATCGGCTCTGCAAGGCCACGCTCGGATGGCCGGCCTTGGTCAGGCTCGCCGTCTTGTCGCTTTCAGGCAGACGTGACGAGCGTGAAATGGAGCGGGTGTGCAGTGGTGCCCATCCCGATATTCGCAGCTTCGTGCGGGAAGAGGTCCTCGCTGGGACGGGGCCAAGGGACGCGACCATTCTGTCGGTCGCGGCCTGTCTCGGCGAAGCGCCGCGCCTTCTCATTTGCGAATTGGCCGGGGCCGCCGACGGGCGTTCGCCCGAGAAACTGGACGATCTCGTGCCCGCTCTCCTTCCGCTGGACGAGCGGGCGGATTGGTTCGCCTGCCATCCCATGATGCGCGCCGTCCTGCGCATCGATCTGGCGGCCGAGGAAACGCGGCAGCTTCATTCGCAGGCAGCCGCCTGGTTCGCCGGCCAAGGCCTTATCGAAAAGGCGGTTCTGCATGCCGGCCATGCCGGCGATTTCGGCTTTGCCGCCCACACGATCCAGGCGGCGGGCGGCGTCGATCTCTTTCTGCGGGCGGGCTACAAGGTGCTGCGCCGGCTTCTGGACGGATTGCCCACTGAGGTGATCGAGGCATCGCCGGGGCTGCGCCTCTGCGCCGCTTTGGTTCTGGCCAAAGAGGGCCGAATTCTCGCCGCGCGAGAGGCGATGGACGAGTTGAAGGCGCTGGCGCGGGACGATCGCCAGGCCGAATTGCCCGAGCATGTCGTCGTCCATATCGACTCGCTTCTCGACATCTACGAAGATCGTCGCTTCGAGCCTGAGCAGATCGAGTGGCTGGAGAACCGCCTGCGCTCGCAGCGCCTGCGCGATACCTGGGAGCTCGGCTGGCTGCACAACCATTTGTGCATTGCCCATACGCGGCAGGGCGCATTGAGGCGGGCCCGGCTCCACGCGCTGAAAGCGCTGGAATGCTACCGCAGCGAAGGCACCCCCTATGCGCAGGCTTTCATGCTGGTGCATCTGGCGCTGGTCAACCTGATGGGCGGTCGGTTGGCGGCCGCAGCCCATTTCAGCCGGCAGGCCGAAGACCTCGCCCGGCGCACGCAAGGTAATGACGAGACGCTGCTGGCGATCGCCCGCATCCCTTTGGCCGAAGCGCTCTACCGCCAGGGCCACGTGCGCGCCGCCGACAATATTCTGGAGGAGTGCCTGCCGCTCGTGGCGGCGGGCGAGGGCTGGGTCGATCTCTATGCGCGCGGCTTCGTCAGTTGGGCGCGGTGCCGGTTTCGGCTGAAGGGCCTGGACGAGGCAATGCGGATCACGGACCGCGCGGCGCGGATCGCCGAAGACCGCCGTCTGCCACGCCTCGACCTCGTGGTGACGACCCTGCGCGTCGAACTCCTGACGCTAGCCGGCGCGCTTGGGGCCGCCGAACAGGCCGCCCGCGCCCTGCCGGGCGAGGGCGGATGGCCGACGCGCCGCGAGATGCGCGACGCGCAGGTCGCGCTCGCCCGGCTCCGCCTGCGGCAAGGCGAGAGCGATGAAGCGCGCCGCCTGCTTCTCGACCTTGTGTCTCATACGCAGGACGACGACGACGCGCTGACCGGACTGAGCGCCCGGATCGTTCTGGCGGAAGCCTGCCATGCCGGCCACGATCCAGCCGCAGGAATGGAGACCCTGATCGAGGCCGCATCGCTGGCGCTGGAGCACGATCTGGTGGAGCCCTTCGTGGCGGAAGGCGAGAGCTTTCGCGATCTGGTGCGGGCCCTGATGCGGCGCTCGGGTCTGGCGACCTTTCCTTCGGACATCGCGGCCTTTCTCAACCGCGTTCTGGCGCTCGGCGGCGGCGGGTTGGAGCGTCCCGGTCTGGGCCTCCTGTCGGAGCGCGAACTCGGCGTCCTCGCTCTCATGGCCGCCGGCCACAGAAACAAGCAGATCGCCCGCGACCTCGGTATCACGGAGGCGACCGTGAAGTTCCATATCAAGAATCTGTTCGCCAAGCTCGGCGTCAGCCGCCGCGCCGTAGCCGTTTCCCTCGCCTCCGCCATGGGCCTCCTTGAACAGTCTCCCACACCGGGGGGCGGCCACAAACGAGGAGAACGATGATCCGATGGAACCTGCGCGCGGCAGGCTCTGATTGCAGGGTCAGCGCTTGAGATATCAGCCGATGCGCGGTGGGCCAGGATCTGGGTTTGCTTCAAGCCGTTTCGAGTCGCTTTTGGCGTCCGGCGGCCCAAGCCGGGCACATCCGTGCCGCCTTCATGCTACCCGCGCAACGAAGGCCATCGCCTCGTTGTGAGCCCGGTTCATGTCGGTCCAGATTACCGAAGCCCGGGATGCGGCGAACGGTTCAAGACCTGGCTCAGGAACTGTTTGGCGGCCTTTGTCATGGGGTCTGGCAGACATAGAAGTTCAACGTCTCTCCGCCATCGCGGATCCGGAAAGCGGATGTCGGCCGGATGCCAACGATCAGGACCTCGATCACGCGTGAGCCAATCTCCCAACTCCTGTAGTGCCATGCAGATGCCTATCTTCGATCGCGTCGACCAACGGCATGGTCGCGATACGTGGGCGTTCTAACTCGCGCCCTTTTAAATTATATTATTCTAAATTAGATGTCTCTCACATAAGGAGAGCGTCATGGACAACGTGCAGGAGTTCGAAGCCAAGGCGAGCGAGGTCGCCGCGATCCTGAAGGCGGTCGCCAACGAGCGGCGCCTGATGCTTCTGTGCAAGCTCCTCGACATGGGCGAGGCGAACGTCGGCACGCTCGCCGAGGCCGTCGGCCTGTCTCAGTCGGCGCTCTCCCAGCATCTCACCGTTCTGCGCGAGCAAGGCATCGTCGCCTACCGGCGCGAGAGCCAGACGCTCTGGTACCGGATCGCCGATCCCCGGATCGAGGCGTTGTTCGGGGCGCTCCAGGGTCTGTTCTGCCCGCCGAAAGACGGGGCCACCGCCGCGCCCCCCTCGCACACGTTCACCGCCTGAGGCGCTGCGAGCATGGACCAGTTCACCCCCATGTCCGCCCTCGGCGGCGGCCTGCTGATCGGCCTCTCCGCCGCGATCCTGCTGCTCGCCAACGGGCGCATCGCCGGCATCAGCGGTATCCTCGACGGAGCGCTCAAGCCCGGCGGGTCAGAGACCTCGTGGCGCCTCGCCTTCCTGGTCGGGCTGCTGGCTGCCGTCCCGGTGATGGCGCTCGCCGGCTACGCGCTGCCGGCGGTGCAGGTGGGGAAGACG